>NZ_JBXVPZ010000522.1:0-6289 GCF_057961495.1 Streptomyces sp. P5F9
AGTTTGAGGGGGTTGCCGATGGTGGTGAAGGGGCCGCGGTGGGGGTGGTCGACGGTGACGATGATGTCGTTGGCGATGAGGGAGGTGTCTTCGATGATTTCTTTGGTGGAGAGGATGGGTCCGCAGGGGATGTTGTGGGTGGTGAGGTGGTTGAGGACCTGCCATTTGGGGAGGGGGGTGGTCCATTCCTCGATGAGCTGGAACATTTTGGGGAGTTTGGGCAGGCGGGCTTCGGGGGTGGCCCAGTCGGGGTCGTCGGCGAGTTCGGGGCGGCCGATGAGGTGGGTGAGGGGCTGCCAGCCGGCGGGCTGGACGATGACGTAGACGTAGTCGTTGGGTCCGCCGGGTGCGCAGCGCAGGGCCCAGCCGGGCTGGCCGCCGCCGGAGGCGTTGGCGGAGCGGGGCACGGTGTCGCCGTAGTCCTGGTTGGGGTCTTCGGTGGGGTATTCGGTGAGCGGGCCGTGGGTGAGGCGTTGCTGGTCGCGGAGTTTGACCCGGCACAGGTTGAGGACGGCGTGCTGCATGGCGACGTTGACGCGTTGTCCGCGGCCGGTGTGCTCGCGCTGGAAGAGGGCGGCGAGGATGGCGGCGACGGCGTGGATGCCGGTGCCGGAGTCGCCGATCTGGGCGCCGGTGGCCATCGGGGGGCCGTCGGGGTGGCCGGTGGTGGCCATCGCGCCGCCCATCGCCTGCGCGACGACCTCGTAGGCCTTGAAGCCGGTGTAGGGGCCCTCGCCGAAGCCCTTGACGGAGGCGTACACGATCCGCGGGTTGATCTCCCGGATCCGTTCCCAGGTGAAGCCCATCCGGTCCACCGCGCCCGGCGCGAAGTTCTCCACCAGCACGTCCGACCGCGCGATCAGCGCGGTCAGGATCTCCTTGCCCCGCTCCGTCTTCGCATTCAGCGTGATGCTGCGCTTGTTGCAGTTGAGCATCGTGAAATACAGCGAGTCCACACCGGGCAGGTCCCGCAGCTGCCCGCGCGTGACGTCCCCGCCCGGCGCCTCCACCTTCACCACGTCCGCCCCCAGCCACGCCAGCAACTGCGTCGCCGACGGACCCGACTGCACATGCGTCATGTCCAGCACCCGAACACCCTCAAGCGCCCTCGTCATGTTCGCCACGCCACCCTCCGTATCGCATATCCCATATTGCATACCGTCTTGGTCTGTTGTCGGGCCGGTCGTCGGGCGGCGCCCCGAAGGGGGCGCCGCCCGAGCTCACCTCACGGCATCAACTGGTACTCCGGGAAGTTCCCGGGCAGCCGCTCCCCCGCCGGGCCCTGGGTGACCGCGCGCACCAGCAGTTCGCCGCCCACGAACGCGCCGCGCCAGGACGCGCCGAACCCGCCGAACAGTTCGTCACGGTCGCCCCGGGAGCGGGGCTTGCCGTGGCCCACCTTGAACGCGCGGATCTGTGGGGCCAGCCGGCCGAAGGTCGCCTCGTCGTCCGTGGACAGCGTGGCCACCAGGGCGCCGTTGGACGCGTTCATCGCGGCCAGCAGTTCGGCCTCCGTGTCGACCAGGACGATGGTGTCGACCGGGCCGAAGGGTTCCGCGTGGTGCAGCGGGGAGGACGGCGGCGGGTTCAGGAGGGTGACCGGCTGGACGTACGCCGAGGTGTCCTGGCCGGGCAGGAAGCGGGCCTCACTCGGGTGGGCGCGGTGCAGCGGGACGGCGCCGCGGTTGATGGCCTCGGCGACCTGGTCGTGCAGTTCCTTGGCCTTCGCCGCGTTGATGACCGGCCCGAAGTCGAGTGCCGGGTACGGATCGTCGGGATGCTCGACCGCGAGCGGGTGACCGACCCTCAGGGTGCGGACTGCCGGCAGATAGGCGGCCAGGAATTCGTCGAACAGCGCACGCTGGACCACGAAGCGCGGGTAGGCCGTGCAGCGCTGCTTGCCGTAGTCGAAGAGCTTGGGGATGACCGCTGTCAGCGCGTCCCAGTCCGAGTAGTTCCAGATGCCCCAGGTGTTGAGTCCCTCCTGTTCGAGTACGTGACGCTTGCCGAGGTCGGCGACGGCCGTGGCCACCGCGGCGCCGGTGTCGCGACCGCCGACGAAGGACACGCAGCCGATCTCGGGCGCCTTCACCAGCGCCTCCGACAGCTCACCTCCGCTGCCGCTGACCAGGGTGACGGGAATCCCCTCGCGGGCCGCGAGCGCGCAGGCCAGGGTCAGACAGGCGACACCGCCGTCGGTCGGGGCCTTGGCGATGACCGCGTTGCCCGCCAGTGCCTGGACCAGCATGGCGTGCACGAGCACGCTCATCGGGTAGTTCCAGCTCGCGATGTTGGACACCGGGCCGTCCAGCGGGACCCGGCCGGCGACCATCGGCTCGATGCCGTCGACGTACCAGCGCACACCGTCGATGGCCCGGTCGACGTCCGCCTGTGCGAGCCGCCACGGCTTGCCGATCTCCCAGACCAGAAGGAGGGCGAGTAGTTCACGGTGCTGGGTGAGGGCGTCGAGGGTGGCCGCGACACGGGCACGGCGCTCGTCGAGGGGAATGTGGCGCCAGGCGCGGTGCTGGTCGAGCGAGGCGCGTACGGCCTGCTGGGCGGTGGTCCGGTCCAGGCGCGGCGGGCCGGCGATCGGGCTGCCGTCGACGGGGCTGGTGGCGGGCAGTGCCCGGCCGTCCGTCTGCCAGGCGGCGTTCCAGAGGTTGAGGACGCGGTCGTCGCGGAACGCCTCGGGGGCCACGGCGAGGCACCGCTGCCAGGCGTCGGTCCAGGACGTACCGGACTTCACCACGAGGTGGGTGGAGTTGAGGGTGGTGGTCATTCGGTGTCTCCGCTCTCGGTGCACAGTCGGGGGCGGGGGCCCGGCATCTGCCGGACTGCGGGGCGAGGGCCCGCGCGACCACTGCTGGTCGCATGTGTCACGACCAGTGGTCGCGTACGAGGGTGAACGCGGTGTGGCCGGACCGACTTCGACAGTCACTCCATGTCAACGATGACTGAGGTCGCGTTCTCTTTCCAGATGGGCCAGCACCAGCCGGGCTGTTTCGGTCGGGGTGCCGCCCACGCTTACTCCGGCCGCTTCCAGGGCTTTCTTCTTCGCCTCGGAGGTGCCGGACGAACCGGAGACGATGGCTCCCGCATGCCCCATGGTTCTGCCCTCGGGTGCGGTGAATCCGGCGATGTAGCCGACGACGGGCTTGGTGATGTGGTCGCGGATGAACGCGGCCGCCCGTTCCTCCGCGTCGCCGCCGATCTCCCCGATGAGGACGATCAGTTCGGTGTCGGGGTCGTCCTGGAAGGCCGCCAGGCAGTCGATGTGGGTGGTGCCGACGACGGGGTCGCCGCCGATGCCCACGCAGGTCGAGAAGCCTGTGTCCCGGAGCTCGTACATGAGTTGGTAGGTGAGCGTCCCGGACTTGGACACCAGGCCGATGCGGCCCGGCTTCGTGATGTCGGCGGGGATGATGCCCGCGTTCGACTGCCCGGGCGTGATCAGTCCGGGGCAGTTGGGGCCGATGACGCGCGTGCCCTTCTTCGCCGCGTGCGCGTGGAAGGCTACGGAGTCATGGACCGGAATGCCCTCGGTGATGACGACGGCGAGTTCGATCCCGGCGTCGGCGGCCTCGGTCACGGCTGCCTTGGCGAAGGCGGGCGGCACGAAGACGACGGTGACATCGGCTCCCGTCGACTGCATACCGTCGGCGACCGACCCGAAGACCGGCACGGCCCGTCCGTCGAAGTCGACGGTGCGGCCGGCCTTGCGCGGGTTGACGCCGCCGACGACGTCCGTGCCGGCGGCGAGCATCCGCCGGGTGTGTTTCATACCCTCGCCGCCGGTCATGCCCTGGACGAGGACCTTGGACTCCTGGGTGAGGAAGATGGCCATGTCCCGCTCCTTCAGCTGGAGTTGGCGAGGTGGGCGGCACGGCGGGCCGCGCCGTCCATGGTGGTGGCCTGCTGGATCAGGGGGTGGGCTCGCGCGTCGAGGACGGCGCGGCCCCGGACCGCGTTGTTGCCGTCGAGGCGTACGACGAGCGGCTTGGTCAGGCGGACGGCGTCCAGGGCCTGGACGATGCCGTCGGCGACCGCGTCGCAGGCGGTGATCCCGCCGAAGACGTTGACGAACACCGACTTCACGGCCGGGTCGGAGAGGATGACGGACAGCCCGTCGGCCATGACCTGGGCCGATGCGCCACCGCCGATGTCGAGGAAGTTGGCGGGGCGGGCACCGCAGCCGGCGACCACGTCGAGGGTCGACATGACCAGGCCGGCGCCGTTGCCGATGATGCCGACCTCGCCGTCGAGCTTCACGTAGTTGAGGCCCTTCGCGGCGGCCGCCTGCTCCAGCGGATGGTCGTGCGCCGTCTGGTCGTCGCCCCAACGGGCTTGCCGGAAGCGGGCGTTGTCGTCGAGGGTGATCTTGCCGTCGAGGGCGAGGATCTGTCCCTGCCCGGTTGCCACGAGGGGGTTCACCTCGACGAGGACGGCGTCCTCGTCGACCAGCACTCGCCACAGCCGTACGAGCACGTCGACGGTCTGGGGCGGGAGGCCGGCGGCCTCGGCGATCTCGGCCGCCCTGGCGGAGGTGACGCCTTCGGCGGGGTCGATGTGGATACGGGCGACGGCCTCCGGCCGACCGGCGGCGACCTCCTCGATCTCGGTGCCGCCCTCCGCCGAGGCGATGGCGAGGAATCGGCCCGCCGCACGGTCGAGGACGTAGGCGACATAGAACTCGGCCTCGATGTCGACGGGTTGGGCCAGCATGACCTTGTCGACCGTGTGTCCCTTGATGTCCATGCCGAGGATCCGACGCGCCGCGCGTTCGGCCGCGGCCGGGTCGGCGGCGAGTTCCACACCGCCCGCCCTGCCCCGACCCCCGGTCTTGACCTGCGCCTTCACGACGGCGCGGCCGCCGAGCCCGCGGGCGATCTCGCGCGCCTCCTTGGGCGAGGCGGTGACCTCCGCTCTCGGCACCAGGATTCCGTGTTCCTCGAAGAGCGCCCGCGCCTGGTGTTCGTACAGGTCCATGATTGGCCCCCGTCTGGAAAGTGATGAGCGGCTTAAAAGTGCTGCGCGACCCCTGGACATCACCCATCGGATGCGGGATAACAATCTTCATACAGTATTCGTCGACTGTATGCAATGTGCCAAACGGGGCCCACCGCCGGCGCCGCCAGGACGCTCCCGCCAACGGACAAGTGAGGTGACCTGTGACAACGAGGGCGCTTGAGGGTGTTCGGGTGCTGGACATGACGCATGTGCAGTCGGGTCCGTCGGCGACGCAGTTGCTGGCGTGGCTGGGGGCGGACGTGGTGAAGGTGGAGGCGCCGGGCGGGGACGTCACGCGCGGGCAGCTGCGGGACCTGCCCGGTGTGGACTCGCTGTATTTCACGATGCTCAACTGCAACAAGCGCAGCATCACGCTGAATGCGAAGACGGAGCGGGGCAAGGAGATCCTGACCGCGCTGATCGCGCGGTCGGACGTGCTGGTGGAGAACTTCGCGCCGGGCGCGGTGGACCGGATGGGCTTCACCTGGGAACGGATCCGGGAGATCAACCCGCGGATCGTGTACGCCTCCGTCAAGGGCTTCGGCGAGGGCCCCTACACCGGTTTCAAGGCCTACGAGGTCGTCGCGCAGGCGATGGGCGGTGCGATGGCCACCACCGGCCACCCCGACGGGCCCCCGATGGCCACCGGCGCCCAGATCGGCGACTCCGGCACCGGCATCCACGCCGTCGCCGCCATCCTGGCCGCCCTCTTCCAGCGCGAGCACACCGGCCGCGGACAACGCGTCAACGTCGCCATGCAGCACGCCGTCCTCAACCTGTGCCGGGTCAAACTCCGCGACCAGCAACGCCTCACCCACGGCCCGCTCACCGAATACCCCACCGAAGACCCCAACCAGGACTACGGCGACACCGTGCCCCGCTCCGCCAACGCCTCCGGCGGCGGCCAGCCCGGCTGGGCCCTGCGCTGCGCACCCGGCGGACCCAACGACTACGTCTACGTCATCGTCCAGCCCGCCGGCTGGCAGCCCCTCACCCACCTCATCGGCCGCCCCGAACTCGCCGACGACCCCGACTGGGCCACCCCCGAAGCCCGCCTGCCCAAACTCCCCAAAATGTTCCAGCTCATCGAGGAATGGACCACCACCCTCCCCAAATGGCAGGTCCTCAACCACCTCACCACCCACAACATCCCCTGCGGACCCATCCTCTCCACCAAAGAAATCATCGAAGACACCTCCCTCATCGCCAACGACATCATCGTCACCGTCGACCACCCCCACCGCGGCCCCTTCACCACCATCGGCAACCCCCTCAAACT
>NZ_JBXVPZ010000523.1:0-6276 GCF_057961495.1 Streptomyces sp. P5F9
AGCCCGCCCCCGCGCCTTGCGCAGATCGGCCCCGAAGAGCGAAACACCCCCCGACTCCGGCGAGACCAGCCCAAGAGCCACCCGTGCGGCGGTCGACTTCCCGGACCCGGACTCACCGACGAGCCCCACGGTCTCGCCCGCCCGCACGGTGAGCGACACCTCCTCCAGCGCCCGCACGGCACGCGGCCCACGCCCGAACTGGACGGAAACATCCCGTAGTTCGACCACAGGAGCAGCCGTCTCGACATGCTCGCGTACGGCAGCACTCACGGCCTCGCTCACCGCCAGGCGAGGCACAGCGGCCAACAACCGCCGCGTGTACTCGTGCGTCGGCCGCAACAGCACGTCCTCCACCGCCCCGGTCTCCACGACCTCCCCCTCCAGCATCACCGCGACCCGATCGGCGAAGTCGGCGACGACCCCCATGTTGTGCGTGACCAGCAGTACGCCGGTCCCGGAGTCGGCGGCCAACGCCCGCAGCAGATCCAGGATTTCCGCCTGCACGGTGACGTCCAGGGCGGTGGTCGGCTCATCGGCGACCAGCAACCCGGGCGAGTTGGCGATGGCCATGGCGATCACGACCCGCTGCCGCTGCCCGCCGGACAACTGGAACGGAAAGGCGGAGGCCCGCCGTTCAGGCTCGGGAATCCCGACCCGGCGCAGCAACGCGACGGCCTCGGCAGCCGCCTCCTGCCGGGACACATCCCGATGATTTCGCACAACTTCCGCTATCTGCTTGCCGATTCGCGTCAGCGGATCAAGCGCGGTGGCCGGCTCCTGGAACACCATCGAAGCCGTACGCCCTCGCAGCCGCGCGAGTTCGGCCTCACCGGCCCCCACGACATCCGTACCGTCGACCGAAACGCCCCCGGACGCACGGGCGTTGCCGGGCAACAACCCAAGAGCGGCGAGCGCGACGGTCGACTTCCCGGACCCGGACTCACCGACGAGGGCAAGAGTCTCCCCGGGCTCCACCCGCAACGACACCCCACGGACGGCGGGCACATCACCGCTCTCGGTGGAAAAGACGACGCCCAGATTCGCTATCTCCAGGATGCTGTTCATCCCCGTCCCCTCACGTCGAACGCGTCGCGCAGCCCGTCGCCGACCGCGTTGAACGCGCACACGACGAGGATGATCGCGAGACCCGGCGGCACGATCAGCCACCAGCGTCCCGAGTAGGCGGCCGTCAGCCCGGCCGAGAGCATGCCGCCCCAATCGGTCGACGGCGGCTGGACTCCCAGCCCCAGATAGGACACATAGGCGACGAGCAGAATCGCGTCGGCGACCTGGAAGGTGGCCGCGACGACGATCGTCGACACCGAGTTGGGCAGGATGTGCCGCGTGATGGCCCGGCTGTGCGAACCACCGATGGCCCGCAGGGTCAGCACGTAGTCCCGGCTCTTCAAGGTCAACGTCTCCGCCCGCACCAGCCGCGAAGGCACGAGCCAGGACACCAGCCCGAGAATCACGATCAGCCCAGGCACGCCAGGCGTGGTGATGGCGGACACGACCAGCAGGATGAACAGCGCGGGAATGGCGATCCCGGCATCCACGACCCGCATCATCACGGCATCGACCCACCCACCGGCATACCCGGCGACCGCCCCCCAGACCGTCCCGATCACGGTGGCAAGCACCCCGGCGGCAAGCCCGACAAGCAGCGACACCTTCCCGCCGTACATGAGCCGCCCCAACTCGTCATGCCCGACGGCATCGGTACCGAGCCAATGCGCCCCGCTGGGCCGGAGATTGACCTGCGTGAGGTCGGTGTGGATCTGATCGGTGGAGTAAAGGAGCGGCCCCACAAAGCAGAAGAAGAGAAAGAGGCCGACGACGACGAGTCCGGCCACGGCAAGCTTGTTGCGCGCGAAGCGCGCTGTCAGGGGCGCGGGGAACTGCGCGAGCAACCCCCACCGGCTGGCACTTTGAACACTCACGCCCGACCCCCCTTGACCCGAGGATCAACAACCCTCTGAACGACATCCGCGAGCAGTGTCCCCACCACAGTCGCGACGGAAATGACGAGCACGCACCCGAGCAGCACCGGATAGTCCGAAGACTGAGCCGCACCCCAGAACAACAGCCCCATCCCGGGATAGTTGAAGAGCTGCTCAACAACCAGCGCACCCCCGAACAGCACCGGCACGTAGTACCCCAACATCGCGATCACCGGCGTCAACGAGTTCCGGAACACGTGCTTGAAGAGAATCGCCCCTTGCCGAGAACCCCCCGCCCGAGCCGTACGGACGTAGTCCTCGGACAGGTTCTCCAACGTCGAGGCCCGCATGTACCGACTGAACACGGCAACCATCGAGGCCGCCCCGGTCACCACAGGCAGCACCAACGCCACAGGATCCGCGAAGACCTGAGCCACCGTGTCCCCCTGCGGCGCCTGCGAGGGAAACCACCGCACCATCTGCGTGAAGACCAGCACCAGCACAAGTCCCAGGAAATACACGGGAGTCGAATACGCGACGAAACTCAGCGTGGTGATCACATAGTCGGCCGGCTTGTTCCGCCGCACCGCCTGCCACATGCCCAGCGGAATGGCGAGCACCAGCCCGAGAACCGCGGACAACACGGTCAACACCAGGGTCTTCGGCAGGCGTTGCTCGATGAGCCGGGACACCGCCTCGTTGAGGGTGTACGACGTCCCGAGGTCCCCGTGCAGCAACTGCCGCAGGTAGTACAGGTACTGCACGGGCAGCGGCCGGTCGAGCCCCTGGTCGTGGTTGAACAGCGTGATCTGCTGGGGCGTGGCCTGCGGGCCGAGGATCCCGCGCGCGGGACCCCCGGGCAGCGCGTGCAGCAGGCCGAACACCACGACCGTCACGATGAGGATCACGACCAGCGCCTGGGCGATCCGCCGGGTCAGATACAGGAGGGTGTCCATGCCTCAGCTGGTCCACTTCCACTGTGCCGGGTGGAAGTTGGCCAGCGGGTCCTGGGTGAAGCCGCCGAGGCCGTTCTTGACCACGGAGATCTGGTAGTCGGGCTCGGGCAGCCAGATCACCGGCAGATCCTTGGCGAGGGCCGCGCTGTAGTCCTGGATCTCCTGGGTCGAACTCGACGTCGTGGACGAGGAGATGAGCTTGTCGACGTCCGCGTTGGAGTAGTTGCCGAAGTTCGCGCCGCCCTTGGACTGGAACAGGGAGTCGCCGGTCGGGAAGGCCGGGAAGTACCAGCTGCCCGCCGTACCGAAGAAGGACAGCTGCCACTTGCAGATCGACTGCGAGGCCGTGCACTGCGGGGTCTGCGACAGCACGGAGTTGACGGGCGCGGTCTTGATGGAGAACTTGATCCCGGTCTTCGCGAGCGAGGACTGGATCGCGCTCATCATGTTGTCCGTCACCGTCGAACCGGACTGCGACAGCACCTGCATCTGGAACTTCGTACCCTTGGCAACCCCTTCACCGCACTGCGCGGCACCCGTGCCGGGGCTGGTGCAGGTCATGACCCCGCCCTGCTCGCTCCAACCATGGCTGCTGAGCAGCGACTTGGCGGCCGAGGTAGAGAACGGATACGGGTCGCTCTTCTGCGTCGCCGACAGGAACGACGAACTCTGCGCCTGCGGGACGGGCCCGTACCCGGGCACCGCCGTCCCGTTGAAGATGACCTTCGCCAGACTGCTCTGGTCGATCGACTTCTGCACAGCCTGCCGGGCGTAGAGCTGCTTGAACACGGCACCCATGGAAGGGTTGTTGAAGTTGTACGGCATGTAGGTGATCGCCCAGCCCGACCACGGCTTCACCGTGTAGCCCTGCGCGGTGAAGCTCGCCTTCTGGTCGAGGTCGGTCGCCTCGATGTAGCCGTAGCCGACGCTCCCGGACCGCAGCGCGTTCTTCTCGGCGTCCGCCGTCGTGAACGGGAGGAGGTTCACGGTGGGGATACCGGGCTTCTCGCCGCCGTCGTACTTCGCGTTGGCGGTCAGGACGACCTTGCCGGCCGTGGAGAAGGACTTCACGGCGTAGGGGCCGCTGGTCGTCTTCCACAGGGCGTTCGTCGCGTAACCGCTGATGTTCTTGGCCGCGTTGTTGAGGTACGTCCAGTCCTTCTTGGCGTCCCCGGCCTTGTCCCATACGTACTGGGGGAGGGGGTTGATGGAGCTCAGCTCGTTGGCCAGCATCCACTGCGGGTTGTAGGCCTTGTCGAAGGTGATCGTGAAGTGACTGGCGTCCACCGTCTTGAAGGACGTCCAGTTGTCCGGCGCCTTGCCCGGGTTGTAGCCCGCCCACTGCGCCTTGTTCGCCTTGATGAGGTCGAACCAGAACTTCACGTCGGCGGAGGTGATCGGCTTCCCGTCGCTCCAGTGCCGGTCGCCGAGGGTGATCGTGACGCTCTTGTTGTCGGCCGCGAAGTCGGCGGCGGTCGCCACCGAGCCCTTCTTGTTCCAGCCCATGGTCCCGGTCGAGCCGTCGTAGGCGATGAGCGGCTCCCACAGCGAGTTCGCTATGGAGATGTTGTTGGTGTTGAGGTGGGCCGCCGTGCCGATCGGCAGGATCCAGTTCGGGGTGAAGTTCGCGGGCAGCGCGTAGTTGATCGCGTCGTGCGACCCGGACGACGACGTGCCGCTCGACCCGGAACAGCCCGCGAGCAGCAGCGAGGCCGTGGTCAGGGAGGCACCGGTGAGGAGTCTCAGGCGAACAGGGGACATGGTTCTCCTCGGAAAAAGAGGGGCGGAGGCGGGAGGTGAGGACAGTCAACGACTCCTGGTGTCGAAGAAACAGGCGTCCCGCTGTAAAAAGCCTGTTTCTGCTGTTCTGAAAAAAGCCGGGAGCCAGTTCGAGTGCCTTACGCTCATCGCCTCGACCATCCGATCCGGAAGTAACTTCCTTCATGCCTGAAAAAAGTGCGCACCGCCGGAAGAGCACCTCGGGCGTCTCCTCACTGGCCGAGCACGTCCTCGAACTCCTCGCCTCCGGGCAGGCCGCCACCCGCACCGAACTCGCCGAACTGCTCGGCGCCGCGCCCTCGACGATCTCCCTCGCGGTGGGCCAGCTGGTGTCCCTGGGCCTGGTCGCCGAGCACGGCACGCGCTCCTCCACCGGCGGCCGCCCCCGCAAGGTGCTGCGGCTGGGCGGCAGCGACGGGTTCGCGGTCGCGGCCGAGCTGGGCGGAAAGCACGCGCACGTAGGGGTCGTACTCCCCGGCGGCGGCCTCACGGACGTCTCGACCGTGCCCTTCCCCACGGCGGACGGCCCCGAGGCCGCGCTCCCGGGTCTCGCCGAGACCCTCACCGCACTCGCCGACCGGCACGGACGCGAACGACTCCGGGGCGTGGGCCTCTCCCTCCCCGGCCCGGTCGACATCGCCTCCGGGATCGTCACGCTCCCGGCCCGGATGCCCGGCTGGAACAGGTTCCCCATCCGCGACTGGCTCGCCGAACGCTTCGAGGTCCCCGCCGCCGTCGAGAACGACGCCAACTGCATGGCCGTGGGCGAACACACCGTCCAGCCCGCCGAACGCCGCCAGTCGATCATGGTCAAGGTGGGTACCGGGATCGGTGCGGGCGTCATCGCCGACGGCCGCCTCTACCGCGGCGGTACCGGCGCCGCCGGCGAGATCACCCACGTCCGCGTCGAGGCCGCCCAGGACACCCCCTGCTCCTGCGGCAACACCGGCTGCCTGGAGACCGTCGCCTCCGGCGCCGCCCTGGTCCGCATCCTGCACGGCCACGGCCTCGCCGTGACATCCACCGAGGACGTCGTACAACTCGCCACCGACGCCCACCCCGAGGCCACCCGAGCAGTCCGCCAGGCCGGCCGCTACCTGGGCCAGGTCCTGGCCGCCAACGTCAACTTCTTCAACCCCGACGCCGTGTACCTGGGCGGCATCCTCTCCACCCTGGAACCCTTCGTAGCGGCAGTCCGCAGCCAGCTCTACGAGGGCTGCCACCCCTTGGTCACCGAGCACTTGGTGATCGAGCGCGCCAGCCTGGGCGCGGACGCGGGCCTGGTCGGCGCAGGCCAGTTCGCACTGCAACGGGCTCTGGCACAGGCATTGCAAACGGTCACAGATCAAGCGGGACTGCGATGACCCTGTCGTGCTGATCGGGGCCGCCGTGACCCACTGCTTTTAGGGGCGCGGGGAACTGCGCGACCAGCCACAACGAACCCGCACCCGACCCACAACCTGGAGCCCCCTTGCCTTCATCCCGCCCCACAATCGCCATCGCAGGCCTGGGCATCGAATCCTCGACCTTCTCCCCGGCCCGCACAGAAGCCCCGGCCTTCCACCCCCAACGAGGCCCCGAAGTCCTCACCCGCTACCCCT
>NZ_JBXVPZ010000524.1:0-6242 GCF_057961495.1 Streptomyces sp. P5F9
GTGGTTGCGGTGGGTGGTTCGCTGCGGCCGAGTGGGGGTTGCTCGCGCAGTTCCCCGCGCCCCTTCAGGGTGTTGTCGGGTTCGGCGGTTATTGGTTCGGGATCCTCCATGGGAGTTGGCCCGGGCCGTGGTTCCGGGTCCTCCAACGGAGGAGGGAAGTGGGCCCCCGTCGGGGCCGGGCCCGTCGCCAGGCGGAGGAGGCCGAAGTCCTCCAGGAGTAGGAGGCCGTGTACGACGGCCAGTTCCGGGGTTGTGCAGCGGACCGGTACGCCCTGGGGTTCGGCGAGGTCCTCGATTGCCGTGCGGTGGGGCTGTGTTGTGTACAGGTCGCCGGAGAGGAGGACCGTGTTCGGGGTGGAGTCGGTCAGCTCCTGGGATATTGCGGTGAGGGCGTCGGACAGTTGCTCGGTGCGGGTGGTGACGACGCGTACCGTCAGGTCCGGGGTGATCGCGAGGACCGTCAGGTCCACGGTGGCCGCGGTCCGGTCGACGACGAGGACCGTGCGGTGGACGCCCTCGGCGATCGCGCCGTAGTGCAGGGCCACCGCGACCGGTTCCGGGACGATCCTGTGGACCTGGAGGCCGGCGTCCTCGGCGGCGCGGCGGAGGCGGGCCTCGGCCTCGCGGCCGGCGGACGCGGGCAGGCCGAGCACCGCCTCCTCGTCCTGGGTTCCGGCAAGGAGCGTGGCCAGTGCGGCGGCGGGGTCGGCGACTCCGTCCGTGCCGGCCAGGTCCGTCACCGTCACGGTCGGGCGGCCGTCCGGGTCGAGCCGTCCGGTACGGGCGATGTGGTGGCCGATGGCGATGCCGAGCATGTGTTCAGCCGTTCCCTTCCTCGGTCCTGGCCCACGGCGTGCCGTCGGCGTCGACGCCGAGCCGGATCCGGCTGCCCGGGTCCGGGCGGTGGGCCAGGAAGTGGGCGACCACGGCGGCGCGCAGCCGCTCCAGTTCGTTGCGGATCTGGCGGCCGCCGTAGGCCTGGTGCTCCGGGTCGCTCATCCGCTCGGTGATCCAGGGGTGCAGGGTGTCCGTGTCGGGGACCAGTTCGACCTGGTGGCGTTCGCGGACGGACTCGGTGAGCTGGTCCAGCAGCCGGTCGGCGATCTTCACGATGTGCTCGCGGCGCAGCATGTCGAAGACGACCACGCCCGGCTTGAGGCGGCCGTAGATCTCCGGCCGGCCGATCGTCCGGAACTTCTCCTCCACGGCGCGGGTGAAGTGTTCCTCCAGGACGGAGTACGGCATTTCCGCGCCGCCCTCGGACAGCAGTTCCGGGACCGCCTCCGCGCCCGTGTTGGAGGTGAAGATGATCAGGCACTGGGAGAAGTACGCGGTCTGGCCGCGGCCGTCGGTGAGGCGGCCGTCCTCAAGGATCTGGAGGAACTTGTCCAGCACCCGGGGGTGCGCCTTCTCGATCTCGTCGAAGAGCAGGACGCTGAACGGCCGTTCCTGCACCCGGCGGGTCAGCTCGCCGCCCTGTTCGTGGCCGATGTAGCCGGGCGGTGCGCCCGCGAGCCGCTCGGCCGCGTGTTCCTGCTGGTACTCGCTCATGTCGAAGCGGGCGTACGCGCTCTGGTCGCCGAACATCAACTCGGCGACCGCCTTGGCGAGTTCGGTCTTGCCGACGCCGGTCGGGCCGACGAAGAAGAACGCGCCCCGGGGGCGGGCGGTGCCGGAGCCGCCGAAGTCGATGCCCACGAAGGCGGCCTGGAGCGCGGCGGCCACCGCGTCGACGGCCTTGGACTGGCCGACCACGCGGGTGCCCAGGACGCCGCCCGCGCGGGCGACGGTCTCCCGGTCCAGCTGGGTCCACGGGTCGACGCTCACGTTGAGCCGGTGCAGCTCCAGCAGCTTGTCGGGTTTCTGAAGGGGCGCGTTGCGCAGCCATGAGGTCCGGGCGAGCGCGTCGATGTCCCAGCCGGACATGCCGTCGGTCGCGCCGACCAGGGCCTCGATGTCGGGGCGCGTGGCCTCCGTGGCGCCGTTGAATTCGTCGCGCAGCCAGGTCAGCCACAGGCGGCGCTCGCTCGGGTCCGGCGGGCCGATGTGCAGCGTGGCGATCCGGGGGTCCTCCAGGTGGAACCAGCCGGGCAGCCGGCCGACGTCGCCCACCGCGCACAGGACGGCGTTGCGGGCGTGCGGGCGGCGGCCCTCCAGGGTCGAGCGGGGCGTCACGGCGGCCGCCATCGCGTCGCGCAGCCGGAGGTAGCCGCGATGCGACTCCGGTTGGCCGGACGGGAGTTGGTGGTCGACGTCCTGGAAGACGAAGGCGGTGGCCGCGTCGGGGGAGGCGACCAGCCGGTGCACGGTCGCCACGACGTCCTCAAAGCTGCTCGGCCTGCCGGCGGCCCTGGGCGCGAGCAGGTTCGACCGGTCGCGGTCGCGCTCGGCGCCGCGCCGGGCACGCGGGTTGGCCTGTTGCCCGTCGTCGTCCGCGGGTGCGTCGCGGTTCTCCCAGGGGCGCGGTTCCCCCCGGTCGCCGCCGGCCCGAGTGCGGTTCGCCTCCAGCTCGGCGTAGCGCTCCGCGTGGCCCGGCAGCGGGAAGCCGAGCCCGGCCACCGGGTCCCACCAGCCCACCACCTCGGCGCCGCGCGCTTCCAGCACCCCGGCGACCAGTTCCCGGAAGGAGGCGGGCCGGTCCTCGAACCACCAGCGGTCCCGGATCTGCCCGTCGATGATCGCCTGCCGGCCGCGCCGCAGCTCCCAGCCGAGCGACACCGCCCACAGGGGCATCATGCCGTCGGCGGTGACGGGCCCCGTGCCGTCCTCGCTCTTGGTGAAGTCGACCGTGCTCATGGCTGCGTCCACCTCCAGGACGTCTCCCGGGGCAGCGGCTTGGCGCGCCGGCCCGGCGGCTTGCCGTCCCAGGTGAGCTCACCCGGTACGAAGCCGTCGTCGCCGAGTGCCTCGTGCACCCGTTCCAGCAGCGCCTCCGTGGTGTCGCACACCGGCTCGTCCTGCGGGGCGCTCAGCGTCACATCGGGCTCGCCCTCCACGTGGTAGACGAGGACCGGCGTGCCGTCGGCCTCGCTGGCGACCGTCGTCTCGTACGTCGCCCCGGTCGGCCGGACGAAGTGCAGACGGAAGCTGCCGCGCTCGTCCTCGCCGCCCTCGAAGGCGAACCCCTCGTCGGTCATGGCGTCCCGGAGCGCCGCCACCAGGTCGCGGCGCCGGTCGTAGGCCAGCTCCAGTTCGTCCAGCCGGGCCTCCGCGTCGGGGAGCCTTCCCTCCAGTTCGGCGACCGCTGTCAGCGCCCCGGCCGCCGAGCGGGCGGTCAGTGCCTCCGTGACGGCGCGCAGCGCGCCCTCGATCTCGTCGGCGAGGTCCGGGTCGCCGAGCCCGCCGGCCGTGTCCACCACACCCGCGGCCGCCGGGCGTACGACGTCCAGCCGCTCGGCGGCCTCGGCGAGGGCCGCCTCCAGGGCCTCGGCGCGCTCGCGCTCCGCCGCCTCGGCCGCGGCGCGCTCCTGCTCCGCGCGGGCCTGTCGCGCGGCTTCGGCGAGGGCCTGCTGTTCCGCGTCGCGCACCGCCTCCGCGACCGTCGCCGCGTGCCGGGTGAGTGCGTGTTCGACCGTGCCGAGCAGGGCTTCGAAACGCACCCGTGCGTCCGGGCCGGTGGCCGCGCGCAGCCGGCCGAGCAGATCGGCGCAGCTCCGGTGTCCGTCCGCGTCCAGGGCGGCGCCGTCCGGACCGGTGGCGGAGAACCGGCGCTCCAGGCCGGCCAGGACGGCGGCGCGGTCGTCCGTACGGTGACCGGCCGCCGCCGTGCGCAGACCCACGGCCCGGCCGCGCAGTTCCTCCACCGCGTCCCCGAGCGGCTCTCCCCGGGCGGCCCGCTCCCGCAGCCCGGCCAACTGCCGCTCCAGGGAACCGATGTCGGCCCGGGCACCGGACCGCTGGGCCTCGGCGATCAGCTCCCGCACCTCGACGAGAGCGCGCTCGTCGGCCCGGGTCCGCTCCGCCTGCGTCCGGGCCAGCCGGGCGTCCTGCTCGGCCGTCCTGCGGGCCGTCAACTCGGCTTCCCTGCGGGCGGCTTCGGCCCGGCGCCGCTCCGTCTCGGCGCGGGCGCGGTCCCGCCGGGCGGCCGCCTCCTGGGCCAGCCGGACCCGTTCGGCGGCCCGCCTGTGTTCCCTGGCCCGGCGCTCCGCCTCCCGGCGCCGGCGCTCCGCCGCCTCCCGCTGGGCGTACACCGCGCCGACGCGGACGCTGCTGTACTTCGGTGATCCGCTCATCGTTCCCTCCGTGCCTCGGTGTGCAGCACGAACCCCCGCGCCGCGAGCTGTTCCTCAAGTCCCTGCCGGAATCCGGGAGTCGGCGGCACCCCGGCCCAGGAGACCGATCCGTCGGCGTCCACCGACAGTTCGATCCCGGCGGTGGTGTCCGGCTCGGCCAGGACCCGTGTGTAGCGGTCGGTGAGCGGGATCAGCCGCTGGTTGTCCGAGCCCCGCCAGCGCAGGCTGCCGTGCCGTGCCGCGACGTACGGCCCGTCGACCAGCAGGTCCAGTCGTGCCAGCAGGGCCAGCCGGTCCGGGTCGCCGCGCCGCAGTACCTCGTGCCGGAAGCCGGAGTACGCCATCGCGCCGAAGTCCGGGCGCCGCTCCCGTACCGCGTCGAGCAGCTCGGCCAGCGCCCCGGCCTGGCTGAACGGCTCACCGCCGGAGAACGTGACGCCCTCGATCCGGTCCAACCCGGCCAGCCAGTCGGCGAGTTCGGCGACCGGCCGGGCGGTGCCGCCCTCGAAGGGCAGGGTCTGGGCGGCCACACAGCCCTGGCAGCGCAGCGGGCAGCCCTGTACCCAGATGACGGCGCGGCTGCCGGGGCCGAGGACGGTGCAGTGGTCCAGGGTCCGGGCGACGGAGAGTTCGGTCGTCATGCCTCCTCCTGCGGATCGTCGGGGTAGCTGTCGTCGCCCCGCTCGGCCTGGTCGCACCACGGGCACCACGGCCGTTCCACGGTGTGGACGTGACGGGTGTTCACCGCGCACACCTTCAGCCGGCCGGGGGCCGTCTCGGCCGCGAGCGCCCGGGCCCACTCGGCCGCCGTGGGGCGGTGGAGCGGGTTGGCGAACGCCCTCCGGAACAGCTCGACGAGCCGTCTCGGCAGCAGGTCGGCGGGCGGCACGGAGCGGGGCAGCAGCACCGACGTACGGTCGGTGAGCCGGCAGCGGCCGTGCAGCGCGTTGTCGTCGTACGACAGATAGTCGCTGCCGTCCGTCGGGTGGCCGGCGAAGGGGTGCAGGCCGGCCATGAGGAGCTGGTGGACCAGGAGGGCCAGGGCGAAATCGTCGGACGCGGTGTCCGGTGGTGTGCCTGCGGGGGCGCCGACCCGCTCGGGGGCTGTGTAGCCGGGGGTGCGCATCCGGCCCGGGAACACCTCGCGGCCGTCCGTGAAATGCCAGGAGTCGACGTCCGCCATACCCACCCGGCCGCTCTCGTCGACCCAGAGGTTGTCGGGCTTGAGGTCGCCCACCACATAGCCCTCGGCGTGCAGTTCGCCCAGCAGCCGGGCGAGGGCGAGGGCGGCGTGGAGGGCGGTGGCCCAGGTCGCCCGGGGCAGGAAGGCACGGCGGGCGGAGGTGGTGAGGAGGTGACCGAACGGCTGGTAGGCGCGCCGCATGTCGGCCATCACGTACCCGTCGACGGGGTCCGTGCCGGTGCCGCCTGCCGTGCGGACCGGGATCATCGGCCAGGCCAGCCGGACGGGTGCGGCGAGCAGGACGACGGTGCGCGGTTCGCGGCGCTGGCGCACCAGGCGGGCCACGCGACGCCGGTAGGCCTCGGGGTCGGGCGGGTCCGGGACGAGTTTCGCGACGAGGGCGCGGGCGTCGTCGACGCCGTAGACGAAGCCTTCCGAGCCGCTGCCGATCCGCTCGGTGAGCCGCCATGTGTGCCCGCCCGGGGACACCACCGTCAGTCCCACGGTCACCTCCCTTCGACGAGAGCGCACAGGAGGGTCAGATCGTCACCGGTCCGGCCGGCTTCGTGTCCGGAGAGCCGGCGTCGGAGGGGCTCGGCGTCCCCGTGGTTCTCGCGGAGCGTGTCGGCGAGGCCGACGAAGAAGCGTTCGGCGGGTAAGGGGCCTGCTTCTGGAGGGAGTTGGCGGACGGAGGGGTGGTCGAGGGAGAGGGCGGCGCAGCCGTCGGTGGCCAGGACCACGCCGCTGAGCTCCGGTTCCCAGACGACGAAGGTGCGCAGGCGCAGGGCCGCACCGGGGGAGGAGAGGAAGGCGGGCGGAGCGGTGGG
>NZ_JBXVPZ010000525.1:0-6232 GCF_057961495.1 Streptomyces sp. P5F9
GCACAGCCGTAGGCAAATCCACCCCCGGCGCCCCCGCGACCTCCTCCAACAAACCCCGCGCCACATCCGCCCCGGGCCGCAACTCCGGCCGCTTCTCCATCAGTTGCCGCAGAACGGGCCCAAGTCGGCCCGCCCGCCGGGGTTCCGGCAAGGCCTCGGAGACGATCGCTGTGAGGGTGGAGTACGTGGACGTGCGGCGGAACGGGGACGCGCCCTCGACCGCCGCGTACAGCGTGGCGCCCAGGGCCCAGACGTCGGACGCCGGGCCGGGGTCGGCGCCCTGGGCGCGCTCGGGGGCCAAGTAGTCCAGGGAGCCGATGAGTTCGCCGCTGCGCGTGAGGTGCGTGGCGGAGCCGTCGCCCGGGTCGTCCATCGTCGCGATGCCGAAGTCCGTGAGGACGACGCGGCCCGAGCGGTCCAACAGGATGTTCCCGGGCTTCACATCGCGGTGCAGGACGCCCACGGCGTGCGCCGCGGCCAGCGCCTCCATCACCTTCGCGCCGATCCCGGCCGCCTCACGCGGGTCGATCGGGCCGCGCTCGCCCAACACGTCGTCCAGGGACGGGCCGTCGATCAACTCCATGACGATCAGCGGGCGTCCGTCGACCTCGGCGATGTCGTGCACGGCGACCACTCCGGGGTGGCGGACCCGCGCGGCCGCCCGTGCCTCGCGCTGCATCCGCAGGCGCAGGTCGGCCAGTTCGGGTCCGTGGGCGTCGGTGAAGGTGCGCAGTTCCTTGACGGCGACCTCACGGCCGAGCACCTCGTCCACGGCCCGCCAGACCACGCCCATGCCGCCGCGCCCGAGTCGGGACACGACGCGATAGCGCCCGGCCAGCAACCGGTCGATCCCGTCCACGCGTCCGCTCTCCCCCGAAGGCACCGCCGCTCCGTCCCTGTGGCACATCCATGAACGCCGTACAGCCTACGGGGCGGCAGTGACAACAGAAGCCGGCGCCGACACCTGTGACAGGTCCGCTACTTGGCGGACGCCGTGAGATCGCCCCGGCGCGGCGACGCGAAGCCCTCCAGGTCCATCCGGGTCAGCCCGGTCGCCCTGGCCACCTCGGCGATGTCGAGCGCGCCGCAGTCCAGGCCGCGCAGCAGATAGCCGCTGAGGGCCTTGGCGGTGGCGGGCTCGTCCATGACGTCGCCGCCGGCGTGGTTGGCGTAGCGGGCGAGACGGGCGGCGGCCTGTTCGAAGCCCTCGCGGTAGAAGGCGAAGACGGCCGCGTAGCGGGTGGGGATGTGGCCGGGGTGCATGTCCCAGCCCTGGTAGTACGCGCGGGACAACGCCCTCCGGGTGAGGCCGTAGTGCAGGCGCCAGGCGTCGTGGACCTTCGCCGTCGGGCCTACCGGGAGCACGTTCGTCGAGCCGTCCGAGACACGCACGCCCGTCCCCGCCGCGGCGACCTGCATGACCGCCTTGGCGTGGTCGGCGGCCGGGTGGTCGCTGGCCTGGTAGGCGGCGGAGACGCCGAGGCAGGCGCTGTAGTCGAAGGTGCCGTAGTGCAGGCCGGTGGCGCGGCCCTCCGCGGCCTGGATCATGCGGGCGACGGTGGCGGTGCCGTCGGTGGCGAGGATGGACTGGCTGGTCTCGATCTGGATCTCGAAGCCGATCCGGCCCGGTTCCAGCCCGCGCGCCTTCTCGAAGGCCTCCAGGAGGCGCACCATCGCGGTCACCTGCTCGGCGTACGTCACCTTGGGGAGCGTCAGGACCAGGCCGTCCGGCAGCCCGCCGGCCTCCATGAGCCCGGTCAGGAAGATGTCGAGGGTGCGGATGCCCCGGTCGCGCACCGGCGCCTCCATGCACTTCATACGGATGCCCATGTACGGCGCCGCCGTGCCCTTCTCGTACGCCTCGGCGATCAGCCGGGCCACGCGGGCGGCGGCCTCGTCCTCCTCGGCGTCGGGGCGGGGGCCGTAGCCGTCCTCGAAGTCGACGCGCAGGTCCTCGATGGGCTCGCGCTCCAACTTGGCCCGCACGCGCGCGTGGACGGGCTCGGCGAGGTCGTCGGAGAGGCCGAGGACGGCGGCGAAGGAGGCCGCGTCGGGGGCGTGCTCGTCGAGGGCGGCAAGGGCCCGGTCGCCCCAGGTACGGACCGTGTCGGCGGCGAAGACGTCACCGGGGACGTAGACCGTGTGGACGGGCTGGCGGGTGCCGGGGTCACCGGGGTAGCGGCGCTCCAGTTCGGCGTCGACCGGTGCCAGGGAGGCGCTGATCTCCTCGCTGACCGCGCCCGCGAGGCTCGTCGCCACCGTCTCGTGCTCCTGGCCCATTCCCACACCCTCCAGTTTTCCGCTCTACGGAATCAACAATCCGTAGAACGAAGTTATCCATGGAGCTTCCCGCCGGTCAACACCTTGTCCACGCCCTGAGCCCGTCGCGTTCACTGCCGCCCCGAGGCCCTCTTCCGCCCGGCGCCTCGCACCTTCATCCTGACTCGCAAGGGGAGGGGATGCACATGTCGACTGCCAGGACGGTGACCCGTCGGGCGGGGCTGACCACGCTGGTGGCGGCCGCCATCGCCCTGCCACTCATCGGAACCGTACGCTCGGGCGCCGTCCGGAACGAGACCCGCCTGCTGGACGTCATGACGTTCAACCTGCGCTTCGCCGACACCACCGAACCCAACAGCTGGAAGGTCCGCCGCCCGGTGATGCGCGACCTGCTGCTCCGCGCTGCCCCCGACATCATCGGCACCCAGGAGGGCCTCTACGCACAACTCCAGGACATCAAGCAGGACCTCCCGCACTACGACTGGATCGGCGGCGGCCGCAAGGGCGGCAGCCACGACGAGGAGACGGCGATCTTCTACGACACCCGCCGCCTCGCCCCCGTCGAGTACGACCAGTTCTGGCTCTCCGACACGCCCGCCGTGATCGGCTCGAACACCTGGGGCGGCGCCCACCCGCGCATCGCCACCTGGATCCGCTTCCGCGATCTCGGGGACGACGGACGGGAG
Source organism: Streptomyces sp. P5F9 (assembly GCF_057961495.1). Classification (NCBI taxonomy): domain Bacteria; kingdom Bacillati; phylum Actinomycetota; class Actinomycetes; order Kitasatosporales; family Streptomycetaceae; genus Streptomyces; species Streptomyces sp. P5F9. The sequence continues at coordinate 2,967 of NZ_JBXVPZ010000525.1, forward strand.
TTCTACGTCCTCAACACCCATCTGGACAACGCGAGTCAGTACGCACGCGAGCGTGCCGCCACGCTCATCGCCGAACGCCTCGCCCGCCTGGACGGCTCCCTGCCTCTGGTGGTGACCGGCGACTTCAACACCGCCGCGTACACCACCTCGGTCTACTCCACGATGCTGGACGCGGGCGCGGGCCTCAGGGACACCTGGGACGCGGCGGCCGCGCGCGGGCAGCTCTACGGCAGCTTCCACGGCTACCGCGCGCTCGTGCCGGAAGGCCCCCGCATCGACTGGATCCTGGTCTCCCCGGGAGTCACCGTGCGGCGGACGGCCCTCAACACGTTCTCCGAGAACAGCCAGTTCCCGAGCGACCATCTGCCTGTGCAGTCGACCATCACCCTGGGGTGAACGAAGGCTCCCGCGACCACGTGGGTCACGGGAGCCTCGTACAGCCCGTTAGGCGTCAGCCCGGGGTCAGCCCTTGCGGGAGTTGACCTCTTCGGTGAGCTGCGGGACGACGTCGAAGAGGTCGCCGACCACGCCGTAGTCGACGAGGTCGAAGATCGGGGCCTCGGCGTCCTTGTTGACGGCGACGATCGTCTTCGAGGTCTGCATGCCCGCGCGGTGCTGGATCGCGCCGGAGATGCCGTTGGCGATGTAGAGCTGCGGGGACACGCTCTTGCCGGTCTGGCCGACCTGGTTGGAGTGCGGGTACCAGCCGGCGTCCACGGCGGCACGCGAGGCGCCGACGGCCGCGCCGAGGGAGTCGGCGAGGGCCTCGATGATCGCGAAGTTGTCCGCGCCGTTCACCCCGCGGCCGCCGGAGACGACGATCGCGGCCTCGGTCAGCTCCGGGCGGCCGGTCGACTCACGCGGGGTGCGCGCGGTGACCTTGGTGCCGGTGGCCTTGTCCGAGAAGGTGACCGCGAGTGCCTCGACGGTGCCGGCGGCCGGGGCGGCCTCCACGGCTGCCGAGTTCGGCTTCACGGTGATGACCGGGGTGCCCTTGGAGACACGGGTCTTGGTGGTGAAGGAGGCGGCGAACACCGACTGCGTCGCGACCGGGCCCTCGTCACCGGCCTCCAGGTCGGTGGCGTCGGTGATGATGCCGGAGCCGATGCGCACGGCCAGACGGGCGGCGATCTCCTTGCCCTCGGCGGAGGACGGCACCAGGACGGCGGCCGGGGAGACGGCCTCGTAGGCGGCCTGGAGGGCGTCCACCTTGGGTACGACGAGGTAGTCGGCGTACTCGGCGGCGTCGTGCGTGAGCACCTTCACCGCGCCGTGCTCGGCGAGCGCGGCGGCGGTGTTCTCGGCACCGGAGCCGAGGGCGACCGCGACGGGCTCGCCGATGCGGCGGGCCAGGGTCAGCAGCTCCAGGGTGGGCTTGCGGACGGCGCCGTCCACGTGGTCGACGTAGACGAGAACTTCAGCCATTGCTACTCCTGCGCGGGAATCCCGAACTTCGTCCGGGGGAAGACTTGTTGACTGCTACGCTCACGCCCGTGCCTTTTGGCACCGGGCAGGGCTTGTCCGTCATGAGGCCGTCTCGACAGTCGATTGAGAAGCCCCTTCGGGGGAGGAGTCACGGGAATGGTCTCCTGCGAAGGCAGAACCACTCCGAGAGGCGCGGGTCGTGTTGCAACCGGCCCGCGCCGCCATTCCCCCTAGATGAACTTCTGGCCCGCGAGGAACTCGGCGAGCTGCTTGCCGCCCTCGCCCTCGTCCTTGACGATCGTGCCGGCGGTGCGCGCGGGGCGCTGGGCCGCGGAGTCGACGGCGGTCCAGGCGCCTTCGAGGCCGACCTCGTCGGTGTCGATCTCCAGGTCGGAGAGGTCCCAGGCCTGAACCGGCTTCTTCTTGGCGGCCATGATGCCCTTGAAGGACGGGTAACGCGCCTCGCCCGACTGGTCGGTGACGGACACGACGGCCGGCAGGGAGGCCTCCAGCTGCTCGCTGGCGGTGTCGCCGTCACGGCGGCCCTTGACGACGCCGTCCGCCACGGAGACCTCGGAGAGCAGCGTGACCTGCGGGACGCCCAGGCGCTCGGCCAGCAGGGCGGGGATCACACCGGCGGTGCCGTCGGTGGAGGCCATGCCGGAGACGACCAGGTCGAAGCCCGCCTTCTCGATCGCCTTGGCGAGCACCAGGGAGGTGCCGATGGCGTCGGTGCCGTGCAGGTCGTCGTCCTCGACGTGGATCGCCTTGTCGGCGCCCATGGACAGCGCCTTGCGCAGGGCGTCCTTGGCGTCCTCCGGGCCCACGGTCAGGACGGTGATCTCCACGTCGTCGTCCGAGTTCTCGGAGATCTGCAGCGCCTGCTCCACCGCGTACTCGTCGAGCTCGGAGAGCAGACCGTCCACGTCGTCCCGGTCGACGGTCAGGTCATCGGCGAAGTGCCGGTCGCCAGTGGCGTCGGGCACGTACTTCACAGTGACAACGATCCTCAAGCTCACGCCGGCTCTCCTACTGCATCGTCATTTTCGGCTGCCTACTTCCAGGCAGCATAGGCGCCCTGAACGGCCGTTCCCGGTGGGGGCGACCGGTGCTCCGAGCGAAATATTACTCGCCAGTACGCACTCCTACGCTCCCCCAAGGGGTGCCCGCTAAGCAAGCGCTTTGAACTGTGACCTGTGCAACGCAGCGTAATCGGAACTCGACGCTTCCGCAGGGTGGCCCGTCACCCACCCGGAGTGGCCTCAGTCACGCAGCCCGTTGAAGCGCCCCTGGTGGTAGAGGAGCGGGCGGCCGGAGCCCGCGTGGTCGCCGAGGACGACCTCGGCCAGCACGATGCGGTGCTCCCCTGCGGGCACGCGCGCGACGACCCGGCACACCAGCCAGGCGAGCACACCGTCGAGGACCGGGACACTCTCGGGACCCTCGCGCCAGACGGTGGGCGCCCCGAACCGGTCCGCGCCACTGCGGGCGAAGGTGGCGGCCAACTGCTCCTGGTGCTCGCCGAGTATGTGTACGCCGACATGGTCGGCGCCGGATATCGCGGGCCAACTGGACGCACCGGTGCTGATCCCGAAGGACAGCATCGGGGGCTGCGCAGAGACGGAGCTGAGCGAGGTGGCGGTGAAGCCGACCGGGCCGTTCTCACCGCTGGCGGTGATCACCGCCACACCGGCCGCGTGCTGCCGGAAGACGGAACGCAGCAGGTCGGGAGAGGCGTGCTGGGGAGTACGGGTGCCGAGGTCGGGCGTGGCCGTCATGGACGTGTCCTTCTGGGGAGTGGGCTGGGGGTCCCCCCGCTCGAGCGAAGCCGAGAGTGGGGG
>NZ_JBXVPZ010000526.1:0-6232 GCF_057961495.1 Streptomyces sp. P5F9
CTTCGCCCCCGCCTCCACCGCCGTCACCACGGCCCTCCTCCAGGCGGTCATGGCGACGGCGGCCGCGACCCTGGCCGACCGCGGCATCGAGCCGCCACTGCTGCGCTCCGGGAACGTGGACGGCGGCCACGAGTGGAACGGCCGGGTGTTCGAGGAGTACCGGGACCGGATCTTCTACCAGTACTGAGCGTCAGCCCCGTAGTGAGCTGCCCAGTAGTGGCTCACTACTGGGCAGTGGCTCACTTCTCGCGCGCCGCCTCCGCCAGGTCCAGCGCAGCCGCGATCCGTACGGCGACGTCCTCGGCGTAGATCGAGTCGGACCGTTCGAACTGGCTGCGCCCGGCGCCCCGTAGGAACGTCACGACGCCCAGGGTCCGCCCCCGGCTGCGCAGCACTGCGCACAGGGCGTGCACGGCGTCCGTGGGCCACTGCCTGACCCGAGCCCACTCGCGGGCCTGTTCGGGCGGGGCGGTGCCGATACTGGCCCGCACGGAGCCGACGCGTTCGACGCACTGCAGGGCGGGATGGCCCTCTCCGTAGCGCACGGGAAGCCCGGCGGCGCCGGTGAGCAGGCTGGGGCCGGGCGCGCCCGTGGGCGTAGCGGCGACTCGGATCAGTCGTACGGCCGTAGCACGTACCCCATCACCATCGTTCAACGATCCGCCGGCGACCCGGTCGATGAGGGCGTGGTCGGCGAAGCCGGCGAGGGCGAAGTCGAGGTGGACGGTCGCCGCGTCGCGCGGGTCCTCGCACTCGGCGGCGGCGCGGGCGGCGCGGTGCAGTTGCTGGGCGCGGAAGCGCAGCAACGAGGCCTCCTGCTCCAGTTGCTTGGCCTCGGTGACGTCCTGGAAGAGCCAGCCGACGCCGAGCGGCACGGGCTCCTCGGTGAGCGGCGAGGCCAGCCGCAGGAACCCGCTCCGCCAGCAGCGCCGCAGATTGCCCTCCGGCGTCCGTACGCTCACCCAGATCTCCGCGGGCGCCGGCGGCGCGCCCTCGGCGAGCACATGCGTGAGCGCGGCCTCCAACTCCTCGACGCCCTGGGCGAGCAACTCCCCGAGGGGCCGCCCGAGCACGGAGGTACGCCCGGTACCGAGCGCCCGCGCGGCATGCGAGTTGACGACGGCGGGCCGCAGATCGGCATCGACGAGCACAACACCCCAGGAGGCGTCCTCGAACAACGCCTCACTCAGGGCGATCGACCGCTCAAGGTCGATCTGGGCATGCACTTCACTGAAGGCGCAGTAGACCCCGGCGGGCTTCCCGTCGGGACCGCGCACGGCGGCGGACTGGGTCCGCACGAGCACCCGCCCACCGTCCTTGGTCAGCAGCGCGAACTCATTGACCTGCCGCCCAGGGGCCTGCATGGCGGACATGAGCCGCCCCTCGACCTCCTCGGCGTCCGCACTCCGTACGGCCCACCCGGCCAGCCCCTGCCGCCCCACGGCCTCGGCCGCGGTCCAGCCCAGGATGCGCTCCGCCTCGCGGTTCCAGTGCGTCAGCACCCCGTCCGCGTCGAAGGCACACAGCGCCGCGTCCATCCCGTCCAGCAACGCGGCCAACAGGTCGGACCCGCCGACCCCTTCGGGCCCACCGTCCCGCTCGGGCTCGTCGGGACCCAATTCGTCGGTGGTCCCACTACGCCGGGAAGCACTCACCTGGACCCCCTGCAGGCTGCGTCCGCGGACACGACGCGTCGGTTCACTCACTCCCCCTCATTCAACTCGAACGTGACGCAGCACACACCTGGTTCCCGCAAGATTGAAGGAATCGTTGTACGACGCCGGCTCGCTCCCGGCACACTCGACCGATGCCGGCCCGCCTCCCGCTCGACGAACAACTCACCGCGCTGCGGACGACATTGTCCCGCAACGAGGTCCTCCTGGAGATCCTCGACCGCACCGCGGCCCTCGGCCTCCCGAACTGGTACCTGACCGCGGGCTGCCTCTTCCAAACCGTGTGGAACGTGGTCACGGGCCGTCCCCCGACCCACGCCATCAAGGACTACGACGTCTTCTACTACGACGACACGGACCTGTCCTGGGAGGCCGAGGACAAGGTGATCCGCGCAGGCCGCGAGGCCTATGCCGACCTGTCCGCCAAGTCCGAGGTCGAGATCCGCAACGAGGCCCGCGTCCACCTCTGGTATGAGCAGAAGTTCGGCACGCCGTGCCCGCCGTACGACTCCGTAGAGGCCGCGATCGACTCCTTCGCGGCGACGACATGCTGCCTGGCCGTACGCCTGAAGGAGGACGGCGACTGGCGCGTATACGCCCCGCACGGCCTCTCCGACGTCTTCAACCTCGTCGTACGGCCGAACCCGGTCCTGGCACCACGAGAGGTCTACGAGACGAAGGCGGCCCGCTGGCGGGAAGCCTGGCCGGAGTTGACGGTCCTGCCCTGGCCTACGCCAACCGCAGGGTGATCCACAGGTCGGTCTCCCCGTCCAGCACATAGCGCTCGGTCTCGACGAAACCCCGTGCCTCGGCGAACCGGACGCCGTCCGTGTTGGCGGCCAGGACGACGGTCTCGATCGCGCCGGCGTCGAGCGCACGCGCGCGCGTGAGGCCGTTTTCGTAGAGGGCGACTCCGTAGCCGCGCCGCCGGAACTCGGGCAGCACGCGCGCGATGACGGTCGCCACGCCGTCCTCTGGGGGGCGCACGGTGGAGCAGCCCACGAGCACGTCCCCCAGGTACGCGTTCTCCAGCCGGTTCCGTCCGCTCCGCTCCCGCACCTCGTCGAGAGACATCGCGGCGGGCGGCACGATCAGGTTGTGGACGTGCTGCCAGTCCCGCAGTGCGTCCTCAGCCTCTGGATCCACCGGTTCCATCCGCAGGTCGGTCATGAGGCGGAACCTAGGTGACCAGCGCATTCGCGTCCAGTGAGTTCGGGGTTCGTAAAAGCGGTTGATCCGTCGGCGAGGGGTTCTTAGGGTGGCGAGTACTTCGGAAAGGAGGTGGTTCGGCAGATGTATGAATACCGGACGGAAGAGGTGACTGCGGGCTAGTGGCCCGCCGTCGTACTCGGTTCGGCGCCGGACCAGCGTGTGCGAGTTGCGCGCAACCGGCCTAACCCAACGCAGTCACCCGACCCGCGAGCTCGCCGGTACGTCCGGCCGGCTCCCCCGCTGTGAGGCGGAGGGACCTGAGCTCGCGGGTCGTCTGCGTTTCGGCGGCCCGGTGAGATCAGGGGCTCAGGCGGTCCACTCGCCAGGTGCCCGCCGGCTCCGCGGTGTAGCGGAGGCGGTCGTGGAGGCGGTTTTCCCGGCCCTGCCAGAACTCGACCGTCTGGGGGGCGATGCGGAAGCCGCCCCAGTGCGGGGGGACCGGGACCTGTTCGCCCTCGGGGTAGCGGGCGGTCAACTCCTCGTACGACGACTCCAGTTCGGTGCGGGAGGGGATCACCGCGGACTGGGTGCTGGCCCAGGCGCCGAGTTGGGAGCCGTGCGGGCGGGTGCGGAAGTAGGCGGCGGTCTCGTCGCGGCCGGTGCGGCGGGCGGTGCCCGTGACCAGGACCTGGCGGGCCATCGGGTGCCAGGGGAAGAGCAGCGAGACGTACGGGTTGGCGCCGAGTTCGCGGGCCTTGCGGGAGTCGTAGTTCGTGTAGAAGACGAAGCCCTGGCCGTCGTAGTGCTTCATGAGGACCGTGCGGGAGCTGGGGCGGCCCTCGGCGTCGGCGGTGGAGACGACCATGGCGTTCGGCTCGTAGACGAGCTCCTGGACCACCGCCTCCTCGAACCAGCGGCCGAACTGTGTCATGGGGTCGGCTGCCAGGTCGCTCTCGTCGAGGCCCTCCACGCGGTACTGCTTGCGCATCGCGGCGGGGTCGAGGCGGGGATCACGGTCGGTGGGATCACGGTCGGTCACACGATCATCCTGCCGTACGGCGGTGTGCGGGCGGGTGCGGTTGCGTGTGGTCGTCCACGGTCGCGGGCCGGCGCGTGCGGCCGCGAGTTCGGGTGGCACTCAGTGCCGCAGACCCTCCCCTTGTGTGGCACTCGGCGTTATGGTGCTGATGTCTCTATCTTCGGCCCGCGAGTCCCCCGTGACCGTGGAGCCACAGCATGAGGAGCCGCCTGATGTCCGACTTCGACCCCTCCTTCGTACCTGGACTCGAAGGAATCGTCGCGTTCGAGACGGAGATCGCCGAACCGGACAAGGAAGGCGGCGCCCTGCGGTACAGGGGCGTCGACATCGAGGATCTGGTCGGTCACGTCTCGTTCGGCAACGTCTGGGGGCTGCTCGTCGACGGCGCCTTCAACCCCGGACTGCCGCCCGCCGAGCCGTTCCCGATCCCGGTGCACTCCGGGGACATCCGCGTCGACGTGCAGTCCGCGCTGGCGATGCTCGCGCCCGTGTGGGGCCTCAAGCCGCTCCTCGACATCGACGAGGAGCAGGCTCGCGACGACCTCGCCCGGGCCGCCGTCATGGCCCTGTCGTACGTCGCCCAGTCCGCGCGGGGGCAGGGGCACGCGATGGTGCCGCAGAGCGAGATCGACAAGGCGCACTCGGTCGTCGAGCGGTTCATGATCCGGTGGCGGGGGGAGCCGGATCCCAAGCATGTTGCCGCCGTCGACGCGTATTGGACTTCTGCTGCCGAGCACGGCATGAACGCGTCTACCTTCACCGCTCGGGTTATCGCGTCCACCGGTGCCGATGTCGCTGCCGCGTTGTCCGGGGCCGTGGGGGCGATGTCCGGGCCGCTGCATGGTGGGGCGCCGTCCCGTGTGCTCGGGATGATCGAGGAGATCGAGCGGACCGGGGATGCGGACGCGTACGTTCGGCAGGCGCTCGACAAGGGTGAGCGGTTGATGGGCTTCGGGCACCGGGTGTATCGGGCCGAGGACCCTCGGGCTCGCGTACTGCGGCGTACCGCGCGGGAGTTGGGGGCGCCGCGGTTCGAGATCGCGGAGGCGTTGGAGAAGGCCGCGCTCGCGGAGTTGCACGCTCGGCGGCCCGACCGGGTGCTCGCGACCAACGTCGAGTTCTGGGCGGCGATCGTGCTGGACTTCGCTGAGGTGCCGGCGCACATGTTCACGTCGATGTTCACGTGTGCGCGTACGGCGGGGTGGTCGGCGCACATTCTTGAGCAGAAGCGGACGGGGCGGCTTGTGCGGCCGTCTGCTCGGTATGTGGGGCCGGAGTCTCGTGGGCCTCAGTCGATCGAGGGGTACTCGGATATCGCCCACTGAAGAGGGGGCTCAGGTGCGTGGGCGGGTGCGGGGGCGTTGTGGCTGGTCGCGCCCACGCGGCGGAGCCGCAAATCGACACAGCCCCGCGCCCCTAAAAGATAAAAGCCCTCACCCCAAGGCGTGTTCCAGGAGTGCTGCCCATTGGGCTACCACCCTCTCCCGCCTGGCCCTATCGTTCGTGAGCAGGTTGGCCAGGCCCAAGCCCCTTGCCATGTCCAGAAGGCCCTGGACTGTTTCGCGCACGCCCTGTCTCGACTCGTCCGCGTTCAGCAGCTCCACCGCTATGCGGTGAGTCTCTCGGCCCACCTTCGCCTCCAACTCGGTTACGCGGGGGCGGAGTTGGTCCTCGTTGGAGGCTGCTACCCAGAGGTGGAGGGCCGCGCGGAACAACGGGCCCGTGTAGAGGTCGACCAGGGCCTCGATCACTGCGCGTCGGTTTGCCGCGCCCTCCGGGAACAGGGCCCGCAGGGCTGTCGAGCGTTCCTCGGCCACGTACTCGACCGCCGCCGTGAAGAGGTCCTCGCGGGTGGGGAAGTGGTGTTGGGCGGCGCCTCGGGAGACGCCGGCGCGTTCGGCTACGACGGAGACCGTGGAGCCTGCCCAGCCGTGTTCGGCGAGGCAGGACACGGCGGCTTCCAGGAGGCGTTGCCGGGTGGCCCGGCTGCGGTCCTGCTTGGGTCTGCGGTCGACCGCGCCCGGCGCCGTCGTCGTGCTCACACCACCCATGCGGGGTCCCGTCGTTCGAGGAATGCTGTCATCCCCTCGCGGGCCTGCGCGGAGCCGAACAGCCGTGCCGAGAGCGCGGTCAGGTCGGCCGCGTCCCGGTCGAAGGTCTCCAGCACCCTAGCCGTGAGCAGCCGTTTCGTCTCGGCCAGGGCCTCGGGAGCGGCTCGGCGCAGGCCGTCGAGGATCGGTGCCAGTGCCTCGTCCACGTCCTCTCCCGCCACCGTGAGCAAGCCCGCGCGGGTCGCTTCCGTCGCGTCGAAACGCTCGCCGGTGAGGTAGTAGCGGGCCAGGGCGCGGGGGTCCGTGCGGGGCAGGAG
>NZ_JBXVPZ010000527.1:0-6215 GCF_057961495.1 Streptomyces sp. P5F9
GTTCTCGAATGTGGACGCCGGTGATGGTGGTGGGGCGCTGGCGATCCTGACGCTCCGGTAAGTGGGGCGACGAGAGCTCGGGGCTGCGGGTGATTCGTCGACTGACGGCCGTGCGTGGCTGGTCGCGCAGTTCCCCGCGCCCCTTTGGGGCGCGCCCACGCGGCCCGCGTTCATATGGCGCCCGCTCGTGTGGACCAGTGTGACGAGCGAGGGCTCTCCCCTCCTCCTAATGTGGCGATTAGTCAGGTTCGCCCCACCCTTGGAGGTTCCCCCATGTCCCTCAGCCTCTCCCTCCGTCGGCTTGGTATAGCGGTTGCCGCCGGTGCGCTGGTCACCGCTGCCGCTGTCACTCCCGCTGTGGCCGACGACGAATGGGGGGACGAAGACCCGGGCGTCAGCCGTCAGGACGACGGCGGGTGGAACCAGCAGGGTGACGACGACTTCGGCGGTCGTGGTGACTACGACCACCAGGGCGACCACGGCGATCACGACAACCCGCGCCTGTACCGGGGTGTCGTCACGGCCGGTCAACTCGCCCTGCGTTCCCGCCCGGACCGCGGCAGCAGGATCATCCGGTACGCCTACCGCGGTGAGCACGTCGAGATCTTCTGCAAGACCAACGGCTCCAACGTCCAGGGCAACCACCTCTGGTACCTCCTCACGGACGGCACCTGGGCCTGGGGCTCGGCGCGCTACATCGACAACATCGGACCCGCGCCCCGCTGGTGCTGACGGACGAGACACACTCCCCACCCAAGGCACACAACCCGCACCATTTGGGTAAGTTCCGGACATGACCAACGCCGGAACCACCGTCACAGCGGACCTCCCCACACCCGCTGTGCGCCTCCCCCGGCGCCGTGGCATCGAACTCACCCTCATCGTCGTGGCCGTCCTGCTCTCCGTGTACGGCTACTGCGCTGTCGGTCTCGCGAAGAACGGCACGGTCCCGCCCGGCGCCGCCGGCTACGGCGCCGGGCTCGGCGTGCTCGCCCTGCTCGCGCACATCGCGGTGCGGCTGCGGGCCCCGTACGCCGACCCGCTCCTCCTGCCGATCGGGGTCCTCCTCAACGGCCTCGGGCTCGTCCTCATCTACCGGCTCGACCTGGAGACCCCGGGCGACCGGGCCGCACCCACCCAACTCGTGTGGTCCACCCTGGGCGTGACCCTCTTCATCGTCGTGGTCGTGGCCCTGCGCGACCACCGCGTGCTCCAGCGCTATGCCTACGTCTGCGTGGCCGCCGCCCTCGTCCTCCTCACCCTCCCGGTCCTCTTCCCGGCCGTGAACGGGGCCCGGATCTGGATCCGGATCGGCGGATTCTCCATCCAGCCGGGCGAGTTCGCGAAAGTGCTCCTCGCCGTCTTCTTCGCCGCGTACCTCGCGGCCAACCGCAACGCGCTCGCCTACGCGGGCCGCCGCGTCTGGCGCCTCCAGCTCCCCACCGGCCGCGTGCTGGGCCCGATCGTCGCGATCTGGCTGTTGAGCGTCGGCGTCCTGGTCATGGAACGCGACCTCGGCACCTCGCTCCTCTTCTTCGGCCTGTTCGTGACCCTCCTCTACGTCGCCACCGGCCGCACCGGCTGGATCGCGGTCGGCCTGCTGCTCGCGGCCCTCGGCGCGGTCGCGGTCGGCGGGCTCGAACCGCATGTCCACAGCCGGGTCCAGGACTGGCTGCACCCCTTCGCGTCCATCGACGCGGGCCACGGCCCCAACCAACTCGCCCAGTCCCTCTTCGCGTTCGCGGCCGGCGGCATGCTCGGCACGGGCCTCGGCCTCGGCCACTCCATCCTCATCGGCTTCGCCGCCAAATCGGACTTCATCCTGGCCACGGCCGGCGAGGAACTCGGCCTGGCCGGCCTCTCCGCGATCTTCATCCTCTACGGCCTTCTCGTGGAGCGCGGCTACCGGGCGGGCCTGGCGCTGCGCGACCCCTTCGGCCGGCTGCTCGCGGTCGGGCTCGCCTCGATCGTCGCGCTCCAGGTGTTCGTGATCGCGGGCGGGGTGACCGGCCTGATCCCGCTGACCGGCATGGCGATGCCGTTCCTCGCCCAGGGCGGCTCCTCGGTCGTCACCAACTGGGCGATCGTCGCCCTGCTGATCCGGCTGAGCGACTCGTCCCGCCGTCAGTACGACATCGAGGTGGCCGCGTGACCGACTCCATGACCCGCCACATGCGCCTCGCGGCGGCCTTCTGCACCCTGCTCCTGCTGGCCCTGCTGGTGAACGCCACCCGCATCCAGGTCTTCCAGTCCCGTTCCTACGACGACAACATCGCCAACCGCCGCCACACCATCGCCCGTTACGACCAGCCGAGGGGCGGCATCCTCGTCGGCGGCAAGTCCATCACCGGCTCCCGCGACTCCGGCGAGCAGCTCCGCTATGAACGGACGTACAGGAACGGCCCGTTGTACGCGCCGGTCACCGGCTTCGCCTCGCAGGAGTACGGCACGACGTTCCTGGAGCACTCCGAGGACGGCATCCTCTCCGGCACCGACTCGATGCTCTCCCCGTTCCCCCTGTGGAACGACCTCACCCGCGCCCAGAACCCCGGCGGCAACGTCGTCACCACTCTCAACCCGGCCGCACAGCAGGCGGCTTACGCCGGACTCGGCGCGCGCACGGGCGCGGTGGCCGCGATCGAACCATCGACCGGCCGCATCCTCGCACTGGTCTCGACCCCGTCCTACGACCCCGGCGCCCTGTCGGGCAACAGCCGTTCCGCGAACCGCAGTTGGGCCCGCCTGAACGCCGACCCGAACAAGCCGATGCTCAACCGGGCGGTACGGCAGACCTATCCGCCGGGTTCGACGTTCAAGGTGGTCACCGCGGCGGCGGCGCTGGATGCGGGGGTGGTGACGGACCTGGACGCGGCGACCGACTCCCCCGACCCGTACACCCTCCCCGGCACCTCCACGACCCTCACGAACGAGGGCGACGGCTGCGTGGACGCGCCGCTCCGCTCCGCCTTCGAGTGGTCGTGCAACACGGTGTTCGCCAAGCTGGGCGTGGACGTGGGCGTGAAGGACATGAGCACCACGGCGGAGGCGTTCGGCTTCAACGACACCGACGCGCGGATCCCGTTCTCGGTCTCCCCCAGCACCTTCGACACGACGCTGGACAAAGCCCAGTTGGCGCTGTCGTCGATCGGGCAGTACAACACGCGGGCCACGCCGTTGCAGATGGCGATGGTCGCCGCGGCGGTCGCGAACGGCGGGCAGGTGCGGGAGCCGTACCTGGTCGAACGGACGACACGACGGGGCGGCGAGACGGTGTCGACGCCGGGCTCGCGCCCCGTCCGCCAGGCGATGCACCCCGCAACCGCCGTACAGATGAAGGAACTCATGGAGGACGTGGTCACCGAAGGCACCGGCACGAACGCGGCGATCCCCGGCGCGACCGTCGGCGGCAAGACCGGCACCGCGCAGCACGGCATCGGCAACTCCGGTACGCCGTACGCCTGGTTCGTGTCCTGGGCGCAGGGCGAGCGGGACATGGAGCCGAAGGTGGCGGTCGCGGTGGTGGTGGAGGACGCGTCGGCGGACCGGTCGGACATCAGCGGCGGCGGCGACGCGGCGCCGATCGCCAAGGCAGTGATGGAGGCGGTGCTCGGTTCCTGAGACGGGGGTACCGGGGCCGGCGCGCGCCGACCTACCGTTCGGTCATGACCAACCATGCCTTAACAACACCCGCGTACGAACTCGCCCAGGCCAACGTCGGCCGCCTCAAGTTCCCTTTGGACTCACCGGAGTTGAAGGACTTCGTCGACGCCCTCGATCCCGTGAACGCCACCTCCGACTCCGCCGCGGGCTTCGTCTGGCGCCTCCAGTCCGACTCCGGCAACGCGACGGACGTCCCGGTCCTCGACGACGACTGGCTGATCATCAACATGTCGGTGTGGCGCGACACGGACGCCCTGAACGCGTTCATGTACCAGGGGCAGCACCGGGAGTTGCTGGCCCGGCGCCGGGAGTGGTTCGAGCGGGTGCGGGAGGCGATGGCGGTCCTGTGGTGGGTCCCGGCGGGCCACCGCCCCACGGTGGCGGAGGCGGAGGAACGACTCCTGCATCTGCGGGCGCATGGCCCGACGCCGTACGCGTTCACGCTGCGGACGTCGTTCGCGGCACAGGGGGCGGGGCCGGTGGAGCCGGTCAACGTCCCTGAGGGGATGGGCTGTTCGGTGTAGCGGACCGTCCGCCTACTTGATCGGCGTGCGCACCTCCGAGCGCACGCGGAGCACCGTTCCGGCGGCCGACTTCAGGTCCAGGTCCGCGCTGACCCCGCCGAAGGTCATCTCGGCGACCAGCGCGGACGTGTTGCCGTCGGCCCAGGCGCACACCGGGAAGGTGTACGTCGGGCCGGCCGAGCTGTCGGTGACGATCTCGCAGCTGATCCGGGTCCCCGAGCCTGCCGGGGTGACGTCCTTCGGCGGGACGATCACCGTCTTGCCGGCACCGGCCCCGAAGCCCTTCAGCGCGCCCGCGCGGATCGCACCGGTGTTCCTGAGCCGGCCGTAGAAGCCGGAGATCACCAACGCGCCCTGGCCCGCGTCGCCGTAGAGGCTGTAGCGGGCGACGACGGCGTGGGTGACCCGGGAGTTCCGGCTGTGGGACAGCTCCTCCTCCATCTCCCGGCCGGCGGTGCCGGTGAGGTCGTGCGCGAGTCGGTAACGGCTGTCGAGCAGCGTCCCGGGGAGGGTCAATCCGTACTCCGCCTTGGGGAATTCGGCCGCGGTCGCCTCCCGGACCCGCACGATCGCCACGTTGACGACGAAGCCGAGCCCGAGCACCACGGACAGGACCCGCAGGGCGAGTTGGGTGCGCCGCCGAAGCGGGGAGGGCGGTACCGGGACGGGCTGAACTCCCCAGCCGTGGGCGGCGGACGGGCCGTAGAGGCTCTCCGGCGGTGAAGGCTGTGAAGGCTGCGGGCGCTGTGAAGGCTGCGGGCGGCTGCGACGGCGGGGGAGGCTGCGACGGCGGGGGAGGCATGGACACGCCAGCACCGTACAGGTGTGCGGATCGCCGCCGCCCGGCCAATAAGTCCCGCACGAGGGTTGACGAGCTTGCTGACAAGCAGTCTCATAAGACGTCGGAGGATGTGACCCCGGGTAACACACCGATCCGCGAGGTGGGAGAACCATGACGACCCTGACCGAAGCCGACGCGGTCGACGGGCTGCGTGACGCGCTCGGGCTGTTGAAGGACCGCGAGCAGGTCGCGGAGCGGTTGCTCGCGTCCTCCGCCAAGCACTCCTTCGACCCCGACAAGGAACTGGACTGGGACGCGCCCTTCGAGGACGGCAAGTGGTTCTGGCCGCCGGAGTTGGTGTCCCTGTACGACACCCCGCTGTGGAAACGGATGGGTGAGGAACAGCGCGTCCTGCTCTCCCAGCACGAGGCCGCGGCGCTCGCCTCGCTGGGCATCTGGTTCGAGCTGATCCTGATGCAGCTGCTCGTCCGGCACATCTACGACAAGGCGGCGACGAGTGCGCATGTGCGCTACGCGCTGACCGAGATCGAGGACGAGTGCCGGCACTCGAAGATGTTCGCGCGGTTGATCTCACGGGGCGATACGCCCTGGTATCCGGTGAGCCGGGTCCACCAGAACCTCGGGCGGCTCTTCAAGACCATCTCCACGACGCCCGGTTCGTTCACGGCGACGCTGCTCGGGGAGGAAGTCCTCGACTGGATGCAGCGGTTGACGTTTCCGGATGAGCGGGTACAGCCGCTGGTTCGGGGGGTCACGCGAATCCATGTCGTCGAGGAGGCTCGTCATGTCCGGTACGCGCGGGAGGAGTTGCGGCGGCAGATGATCACTGCCCCGCGGTGGTCGCAGGAGTTCACGCGGGTCACTTCTGGGGAGTTCGCGCGGATCTTCTCCATCGCTTTCGTCAACCCTGAGGTCTACACGAACGTCGGGCTCGACCGGGCGGAGGCGGTGGCTCAGGTGCGGGCGAGTGGGCATCGGCGAGAGGTCATGCAGAACGGGTCGAAGAAGCTGACGGACTTCCTCGACGACATTGGTGTGCTGCGGGGTGTGGGGCGGCGGCTGTGGAAGGCCTCGGGGCTGCTGGCTTGAGTTCATGGTGCGGCCCGGTGGGGGCTGGTCGCGCAGTTCCCCGCGCCCCTAAAAGACAGCGGCTGGCCTGCGTTTTTAAGGGGCGCGGGGAACTGCGCGACCAGCCACGACGTACCCGCAGCCGCCCGACTACCCTGCAC
>NZ_JBXVPZ010000528.1:0-6209 GCF_057961495.1 Streptomyces sp. P5F9
GGTCAGGGGGTGGCGGGGCGGTCGGGCCGGAAGCGGGCGCATTCGCGCAGGGCGGCGGCGCCCGCGGCGATCGCGGTGTCGACGAGTTTGCTGCCGAGTTCCGGCGTCGCCCCGGTGGGATCGCCGATGAGGCCGTTACCCGTGGCGAAGTCGTCGCTGGTCCAGCCGAAGGACACCGGCTTGCCGAAGCCGATGTGCTCATACGAGGTGAGGTGTTCGGGGACGCTGCGGCGCGCCTGGGTCATGTCCACCAGGTCCGGGCGGAGGTGCAGCATGGCGGAGGTCTCCTTGAGCCCTCCGTGCACGCCCATGCCGTACTCCGTGGCAGGGGACACGCCGCCCTGGTCGGCGGGGAGGGAGGCGTGCAGCAGGAAGGTACGCAGACCGTGGCGGGTGCGCAGTTCGCGCAGGGCGACACCGAGCAGGGCGCTGTTGCCGCCGTGCGCGTTGAGGAAGGCGAGCCGGCGTATGGGACCGGCGGCCAGCGAGCGGCCGAGGTCGTCCAGGACGGACAGCAGCGTGCGGGCGCTGAGCCACAACGTGCCCGCGGACCAGGCGTGTTCGTCGGACTTGGTGTAGGCGAGCCCCGGCAGCAGCGTGATGTCGCA
Source organism: Streptomyces sp. P5F9 (assembly GCF_057961495.1). Taxonomy (NCBI): domain Bacteria; kingdom Bacillati; phylum Actinomycetota; class Actinomycetes; order Kitasatosporales; family Streptomycetaceae; genus Streptomyces; species Streptomyces sp. P5F9. Next base: position 609 of record NZ_JBXVPZ010000528.1, read on the forward strand.
GGTCTCCCCCGCGAGCCGGGCGGCGCCCTCGGCGACCGCCTCGGCCATGTAGTAGTCGGTGGCGACGGGCAGATGGGGCCCGTGCTGCTCGATCGCGCCGACGGGCAGCACGGCGACGGTGTCCTCGCCGAGCCGCTCGATGTGCGGGCCGCTGAGGTCGATGAACCGGCTGAAGGTCATGGTGACTCCTCGGAAGTGGCGGGAATCTTGCCGGGGTTGAGTAGGCCGAGCGGGTCGGCGGTGCGGGCCGCTTCGCGTACCAGGTCCAGGCGGCGGTCGACGTACCAGTTGTGCGGGCTGTGCACTCGGACGCCCAGGGCCTCCAGGACGGCGGTGCCGTCGTGCACGGTCTGCTCGTCCTGGTAGCGGGCCATGAGCATGCCGACCGTGCCCGAGCGCATGCCTTCTAGGTGGAGCAGGGTGTCCGGGAATACCTTCCTGATCTCGGTGGTGTCGCCGAGCAGGAGGTCGCCGCCGATCTCCAGGTGGAACCAGCCGTCCTCGGCCTTCATCAGGTGGTAGGTGGGGTGGTTGAAGGACATCGAGCTGATCAGGGCGGGGCCGTCCGGTGCGGGCCGGATGTCGAGGATGCTGCCGCCGTGTGCCTGGACGATCGCCCGTGCCTGGTCGACGGCCTCCTCCTCGATGATCGCGCGCAGGCTCAGGGCCGTGGGGTCAAGGGCGGGGTCCGACGGGTAGACCTCGACGAGGCCGGGCTCGTCCAGCGAGGCCAGGCGCGGTGCGGGTTCCAGCCGTACGAGCGCGGACAGCGTGGCGGTGGCGGACGCCCAGTCGGTGAAGGCCGCGAACAGCCCCGTCCAGGTGCGGGCCCGTTGGAGGCGTACGGTCGCGGTGGCGATGACGCCGGTGGTGCCGTAGGCGTGGATGTACGGCAGCGTGTCCGACTCGCGGACGGTGAAGGGCTCGGCGTCCGCCGTGCAGGGCACGACCGTCAGCTCCTGGACGAAACCGTCGCTGTTGGTCTTGTGTACGAGGGACCCGGTGCCGCCGTTGCCGCCGCACAGGAAGCCGCCGAGGGTGGTGCCGAAGGTGGACGGGAACATCCACAACTCCTGGCCGAGGGTGCGGGCGTGAGCCTCCAGGTCGGCCATCCGTGCCCCGGCCTCGGCGCGGATCCAGCCGTCGCCGGCGTCGAGGACGCGCCCGCAGCCGTTGAGATCGAGGACGGCGCCGTCGTGCAGCGGGATCGCCTGGCCGTAGTTGCCGGTGCCCTTGCCGCGCGGGGTGACGGGGATGCGGTGCCGGTGGGCCAGGGCGAGGACGCCCGGGACCTGCTCGTGCGAGGTGGGGCGCAGGACGGCTTCGGCGTGGCCGGCGGGGAGTTTCGCGGACAGGATGGGCGACATGTGCGCCCAGTCGCAGGAGGCCTTCTCCCGTACGGCCGGGTCGCGGATCACCCCGTCGGCGCCGAGGAGTTCGGTGACCTCGGCGCAGAACTCCTCGATCCCGGGCGTGGGCCGGCGTTCCGCCGTGCCCGGAGCCCGTCCCTCGTCGACGAGTTCGCTGAGTGCGGTCAGGTTTCCGGTCGTCATCACTTCATTCCGATCGAGGGGTCGATGAACTCGTCGGTCGCCAGGTCCTGGGCAGTCAGCCCTGGCCTTGGCTTGGCGCCGCTCTGCTGGACGAGCGGGGTGAAGGTCTTCAGGACGGAGGCGACACGCTTCTCGTCGAAGCCGCCGATGCTGCCGTCGGCCTCGTTGCCGAGGATGCCGAGCTTGACCAGCTGCTTCGCGGCGAAGGTGCCGGTGCCCTCGGTGTAGACCCAGCCGGTGTTGTACTGCTGCACCAGGTCGCTGATGAGCTTGACCGTCGCCGACGGCTGTGCCGCGAAGTCGACGGCCGACTGCTGCAGGACGGGGACGAGCTTCTTCAGGCAGGGGCTGAGCGACTTCAGCTCGCCGCTGCGCACGGAGAGGGCCTCCGGGTAGACGTTGTAGCCGACGTCCGCGAGCAGCTGGTACTTGATCGGCTTCTTCCAGGCCGACACCTCGTGCTGGTAGACGTACGGCTCGGCGGTGGCGAAGCCCTGTTGGGCGATGCCCGGGTTGGACACGAAGCGGGCGGGTGCGCCGTCGTAACTCCCGTCCAGTTGGCTCTTCTTGATGAGGCCCTTGTCGACCAGCAGCGCGGCGTAGGTGCTGCCGTTCACGTAGACGACCTTCGCGTTCGACCTGCCGATGTCCGCGATCGTCTTCCAGTCGGGGTGGGTGGCGGGGTCCCACATCAGGACCTGCGGGCTCTTCTTCATCAGCGCCGTGACAGCTGTGACCGGCTGTTTGGCGGACGCCGTGATCGCCACGTCGGTGGTGACCGTGCCGAGGGTGATGCTCTTGTCGACGTACATCTGCGAGGGGACGGTCTGATAGCCGATGGCGGAGCCGCCGGCCCGGATCTGGATGTCGACGCCGGTGTCCTTGCCGTCGACGACAAGCGGTCCGGTGACGCGCTTCTTGTCGGAGTCGACGGTGTATCCGGGTCCGACCAGGTGGTAGAGGGGGCCGTGTTCGGCCTCGGGCTCCCAGTCTGCCTGGACGACGACCGTCTTGGGACAGACGCCGGCCAGTCGCTGGGCGGCGGGGGCCGCCGGGAGCTTGTCGGCGGAACCGGCCGAGGCGGTGGAGCCACCGCCGCAGGCGGTGACCGATATCAGCATGACTGCGGAGGAAACGCCCGCGATGGCGGCGCTTCTGGAGGAAGAGGGCATGGCTGAACTCCCTGAGGGGCGGGGGGAGATGAGGGAAAGGCGGGAGTGGGTTACGGCCGGTCGGCCGAGGCGTGCCAGGAGCCGACGGCGAGCCTGGCGACGAGGGTGAAGACGGCGAAGACCGCGACGCCGAAGAGCGAGGCGAGGATGATCGCGGCGAACAGGTCCTCGGACTGGAGCCGGGAGCGGTAGACGTCGAGCAGGGTGCCGATGCCGGGCTCGCCCTGCTTGAAGAACATGTCGCCGACGATCGCGCCGATCACGGAGAGGCCCGAGGAGGTGCGCAGGCCGGTGAAGACGGAGGGGAGGGCGGCGGGGAGTTCGAGCTTGCGCAGCCGGGCCCAGCGGCTCGCCCGCTGGAGGGTGAACAGGTCGTGGTGAGTGCGGTCCACCGACTGGATGCCGAACAGCGTGTTGGCGATCATCGGGAAGAGGGCGATCAGTACGCAGACGACCACCCGGCTGGTGAAGCCGAATCCGAACCAGAGCCCGATCAGCGGCACGATCGCGAGGATGGGCACGGTCTGGAGGATGACCGCGTACGGGTACAGGGAGCGTTCCAGCCAGCGGGCCCTGCTCATCAGCACTGCCGCCGTCACGCCCAGCGCGGAGGCGATGAGCAAGCCGACGAGCGCGACCTGGGCGGTGAGCCGCAGCGCCTGGAGCATCGGCTGCAGATGGGTCCAGTCGAGGAACGACACGGTGAGGACCTGCTGCGGGGGCGGGACGAGGAAGCGCCGGTCGGGGCTGAGCAGCAGATAGCTGACGGCATACCAGGCGCCGATGGCCGCGCCGAGCGAGCCGAGCGGCGCCAGCAGCGCGGCGGTCCGGACCCTGCGTCGGCGTGCGCGGGCCGGGGGCGTGGCCTGCGCGGAATCCGTGGCCGGTGCGACGTCTTCGGTCTGCGCGGCAACCGTGACGGTGGCGTGGGAACTCACTGGGAACCTCCTCGCAGCGCCGCCGAGACTTCGCCGGCGATGCGGCCGAACTCGGGGTCGTAGCGCAGCTCGGCCGGACGGGGATGGGGGAAGGGCACCTCGAAGGAGGCGGTGATCCGGCCGGGGCGCGCCGACATCACGACGACCCGGCCGGCCAGGAAGACGGCCTCGGTCACGGAGTGGGTGATGAACACGGCGGCGAAGCCGGTCTCCGCGTAGATGCGCTGGAGTTCCTCCTGCATGCGCAGACGGGTCATCTCGTCGAGGGCTCCGAACGGTTCGTCGAGCAGGAACAGCGACGGGCGGGTCATGAGAGCGCGGGCCAGAGACACCCGCATCCGCATGCCGCCGGACAACTGCCCCGGCAACTGCTTCTCGAAGCCCTGCAGACCAACCAGCCGCAGGGCGTCCAGCGCCCGTTCCCGCCGTTCGGTCTTCGGGGTCCCGGCGAGTTCGGCGGGGAGTTCCGCGTTGGCGAGGACGGTGCGCCACGGCAGCAGGGTCGGGTCCTGGAAGACGTAGCCGACCGAGTCGGAAGGGGCGTGGACCGTGCCGCCGGTGGCGGCGTCCAGGCCGGAGGCGAGGCGGAGCAGGGTGGACTTGCCGCAGCCCGAGGGGCCGACGACGGCGACGAACTCGCCTGGTGCGACGGAGAGTTCGAGTCCGGTCAGGGCGGTGGTCCCGTTGGCGAAGTGCTTGTCGACGTTCTCGAATCGCAGCGTCGCTTCGAGCTTCGCGTCGAGCGTGGGTTCGGCGATGGTCGGCATTTCCGCTCCCTTCATGCCACAGTCAGGAATGTTGATAGCATGAACATTGATTGTTTCCGGCCAATGTCGTGGCCGTATCTGTTCGCCGAGGCCTGCCGGTGACCGACTTCAGAGATCCTCAGAAGACTTCGCGGACCACCGACGTACGGCTGACCAGCCGCCCGCCGGCGAAGACGAGCCGCTCGGGACAGGACGCGCCGAGAGCCTCCGACACGGTCTGCGCGCGCACCGCCAGGAGATCGGCGACAGCACCCTCGTACGGTCCCGCCCGGGGCAGCCCGAGGACCGCCCGCGCTCCCCCGGTGACCGCGTGCAGCGCCTCGTCCGGCGCGAGATGACCGGCCGTGACCAGCAGGGACGCAGTCTCCAGCGGATCCGCCCGGCCCACGGGGTTGAAGGGGTCCCGGACGTTGTCACCCCCGGCCGCGACCGGCACGCCCGCGTCCAGCAGCGAGCGCAGGGCGGTGAGGCCGCGCGGGGTGGACGAAGGACGGCCGCGGCCCTGTAGGTAGAGGTTCGTCAGCGGGAGAGTGACCACTCCGATCCCGGCGGCCGCGACCTCCTTGGCCGTGCGGGCCGCCTCGTCCGGCTCCACCGCGCCCAGGCTGACGCAGTGGCTCGCGGTGACGCCGGAGACGAAGCCGCGTTCCCGCACGGCACGGACGAGCAGACGCAGATCCCCCGCGCCCGGGTCGAGGCTCTCATCCGCGTGCAGGTCCACACCGACGTGGTGCTCGGCGGCGATGCGTAGGGTGCGCTCCACGGATGCGGCAGGGTCGGCGGACAGATGAGGGCAGTCGCCCAGCAGATCCGCGCCGAGGTCGAGCGCCTCGTGCAGCAGCTCGTCCGGGGCATCCACGTGCAGGACGGCGATCTGGAGCCGTACCCGCCCGCGGAGCTGTCCACGCAGCCGGAGCAGGGCGCGCAGTCCGCGCAGCGGATCACCGCCGCCGTAGCCGCCGTCGTCGTCCCGCAGAAGATCCACGTGGGTCCTGACCGCCGTCACGCCGTTCGCGCACAACTCGTCGACCGTCCGACTGGCGCGCTGGAACACGTCCTCCTCGGTGACCCGCGCGGCGTACGCGTGCCAGGCGGTGATGGCGGAAGCCAGATCTCCCGGCAGTGTGCCCGCCAGGTCCCAGGTCAAGGCCTTGTCCAGGTGGGCGTGGGG
>NZ_JBXVPZ010000529.1:0-6178 GCF_057961495.1 Streptomyces sp. P5F9
CAGCGAGCCCCTCCCCCTCGCCCTGAGCCTGCCCGGCCTCGACGGCAGCACCCTGCCCGGCACCGCGACCCGCCTGATGTACAAGTCCACCGACTCGAACGGGCAGCCCGTCGCCGTCACCGGCGCCTACATCGAACCGTCCGCCGACTGGTCCGGCGCCGGCCCGCGCCCCCTCGTCGCCGTGGCCCCCGGCACCCTGGGGCAGGGCGACCAGTGCTCGGCGTCCATGGGGCTGGAGCACCCGCTGTCCCTCAACAGCCAGACAGTTTCCGTGGGTTACGAGGATCTGGCGATCTACCGGCTCCTCGCCAAGGGCGTCGCCGTCGTCGTCACCGACTATGTGGGGCTGGGTGCCACCGACCGGCCGCACACCTACGTCAACCGGATCGACGAGGCGCACGCGGTGCTGGACGCCGTACGGGCCGCGCGTTCGGTCGGCGGGGCATCGGTCACCACCCGGTCACCGGTCGGGCTCTACGGCTACAGCCAGGGCGGCGGAGCGACCGCGGCCGCCGCCGAACTCCAGTCCTCCTACGCCCCGGACGTCACCCTCGCCGGGACGTACGCGGGTGCTCCGCCCGCCAACCTGACCTCCGTCACCAAGGCCATCGACGGCAGCGAACTCGCGGGCGCGCTCGGCTGGTCGCTCAACGGGTTCCTCCAGTCCGACCCGGAACTGAAACCCCTTGCGGAGGCGCATCTCAACGATGCCGGGAAGGCCGCGCTCACCGACCTGTCGACGATGTGCGTCGGGGACGCGCTGTTCGGCTACGGCTATACGCGGAGCAGCAGTTGGACCACCGACGGGTCGTCCATCAGCGACATCATCGCCTCGACTCCCGCGCTTCAGAAGTTCCTTGACGAGCAGCGCATCGGAAGGCTGAAACCGTCCGGGCCCGTCCGCCTCGCCACCGGCGTCAGCGACAACCTCGTCCCGCACGCGCAGGCCCGCCAACTCGCCCTCGACTGGTGTGCGTTGGGCGGCGACGTCACGTACAAGGCCGTCGTCCTGCCCAGTGTCGGCAGCGCGCTCCTCAACCACTTCGCACCCCTGCTCACCGACCAGGGCGACGCGATCTCCTGGCTCACCGACCGCCTCGCGGGCAGGTCCACCGCCTCCAACTGCTGGACCATGCCGGTGCAGCCCTGACCGCCCTGATTGGCCCTGCCCCTTCGCCCCCGCTCTCGGGAGGGGTCCCGGCGGGGTCATCTCACCGTTCCGCCAGTTTCTTCGCGATGTTGCGCACGACCACGGTCGCGAACTCCGCCGCGCTGTCGCACAGTTGCCTGGTCGGCTCCGGGGCGTAGACGTTCAGCTGGAGGATCTCGACGGTGCGCTGGCCGACGGAGTCCGTGTAGGTGCGGTGCGGGGTCCGTACGGTGCAGCTGTCGTCCTCTTCCTCGTTCGGCTGGTAGTAGCTCTTGGTGCCGGCGACGTTCACCAGCGTTCCGTCGTCGCCGTCCAGGGAGTTGGACCGGCTGAACCGGATCTCCACCTCGCGGTCCCCGTCGCCGTCGCTCGACCAGTCGCAGTTCCAGGAGCCGAACCCGCGGTCCTCGTTGGCGAACTGGACACCGGGCAGTCGCTTGAGTTCGGCGGCGTCGAGCAGCGAGCAGGCATTCAGGTTGGCCAGGGACTTCGCGGCGGGCGCCGACGTACGCCGGGGCACCGGGCCGTGGGCCAGCACGCTGACCACGTGGTCGGTGGCGGTGTCGGCCATCTGGCACGGGTCGGGCGACGTCTTCGCGTCGAACTGCTGCCCGATGACGCGGATCTGCTTGCCGTCGGAGGTCAGGACGGCCCGTTCGCAGAACACCCCGTCCCGCTTGATCGTCACGCGCGTGAGGAGGCCGTCGGCGACCAGACCGGTGCCCTCGATGTGGTCGAACCTGTCCCTGTCGGAGTCGAGGTCTACCTGCACGCCGGCGTTGTCGTCACCGCTGTTGTCGAGCACGATGACGTCGCACCGGTCGAGGTCGCCGTAGTCCGGGTCCAGCACCGTGTCGCCGAAGCGGCTCAGCGAGGCGGCGTCGATCAGCCCGCAGGGGTCCGCCGTACGCTCGTCGCCGATGGTTCCCGCCCGCGCCGAGGCGGAGGGCTTCGCGTCGGTCCGGGCGGTGTCCTTGCCGTCCGTGCCCTTCGAGTCCCAGGGGGCGAACAACACCAGCCCGGCCGCGAGCGCGCCGGTCGTGACCACCGCCGCGGCCGCGATCGCCAGGAGGCGCGGGCGTAGCGTCGGGACCGTGACGGCGTCCCGGGTACGGCGCAGGGCCCGGCCCAGCCGGATGGTCGGGGAGGTGAGAGCGATGGTGTCGCGGTCGATGCGGTCCTGGACGTCCGCGGGCGGCGGGGTGGCGCTGCGCAGCAGCTTGAGCGCCTGCGCGGCGTCGGGCCTGTTCCGGGGTTCCACCTCCAGCAACTCGGCCAGCGGCTCGGTCAGTTGACCGGCCCGACGCGTGGGCTCGATGCGTCCCTCGACGGCCCGGGCCAGATACGTCATCAGGTGTTCGGCCTCGCCGTACGGCGACTGCCCCTCGACCGCCGTGAACAGCGAGGCGCCCAGGGAGAACACGTCCGCCTTCCGGCCGACCGGCTGCCCCTTGGCCACCTCGGGGGCCAGATACCGGGGTTTGCCGCGCACGCTGCCCGTCGCGCTCTGGGTGACGTCGTTCCACAGCGCCCGGGAGATCCCGAAGTCGGTGAGTCTGGCGACGCCTTCGTCGGTGACGAGGATGTTCTCCGGGGTCACATCGCCGTGCACCACGCCCGCGCGATGCGACTTCACCAGCGCGTCCGCGATCTGGCAGCCGATCGACCCGGCCTCCTCGGGCGCCAACGGGCCGCGTTCCGCCATGAGTTGGGCGAGGCTGCGGGAGGGGACGTACTCCATGACGATCCAGCAGACGGTGCCCTCGTCGACGAAGTCGAAGACGGCCACGATGTTCGGGTGGTGCAGCCGCCCCGCGTTGCGCGCCTCGCCCATGAGCCGTCGCGTGGCCCGATCGTCGTCCAGGCGTGCGCACTTGACCGCGACCCAGCGCTGCAGCCGCTCGTCCCACGCCCGCCATACGACGCCCATGCCGCCGGTGCCGATGGGCTCGTGCAGGAGATACCGGCCGTCGATCCTGTCCCCGGCCGCTGGTGTCACCGGCACCGCTCCACCCCTCGATCACGGTTCTGACGGGTAACGGAGTGTACAGATCCGGCACTTCACGGTGACCGGCTTCACCGGACTCGATGGGGACCCACCCAGAACCACCACACCAACTGTCGACAGCGGGACTCTCCGATTCGAGAATTACATTTCCATTCATTGACAGTGCCATGCTCAATCGCGCTACGCTCCCGGCGACTCGCACTCCCCCTACGGTTGCCGGAGTCCCCCCATGCCCGAACACACCTCCCCTCACCCCGCCCTCAGCCGCCGCGGCCTGCTCGGCGCGACCGCCCTCGGAGCGGTCGCCCTGGCCGCCGGACAGACCCGGGCCGCAGCCTCGACGCGGGCCGCCGTCACGGAACTCCGCGAACGGGCCGTCGTCGTCGGCACCGGTTTCGGCGGCGGGGTCACCGCGTTACGGCTGGCCCAAGCCGGCGTCTCCACCCTGGTGTTGGAGCGCGGAAAGCGCTGGCCGACCGGCCCGGACGCCACGACGTTCTGCCGCTTCGCGACCATGGACAACCGCTCCGCCTGGCTCACCGACCACGCCATCGTCGGCGGCGGCACCCAGACCTGGACCCCCTACACGGGCGTGCTCGAAGCCGTCGTGGGAAACGGCATGACCGCCATGTGCGGAGCGGCGGTCGGCGGCGGATCGATCATGTACCACGGCATGACCCTGCAACCGACGAAGGCCGACTTCGCGACCTCCATCCCGCAGGCGGCGGGCCTCTACGACGACCTCGACCTCTGGGCCTACCCGACGGTCTCCCGGATGCTGGGCATCTCCACCATCCCCTACGACGTGCTCGCCTCCGACCCCTACAAGTCGTCCCGGCTCTTCCAGGACATCGCGCCGAAGGCGGGCCTGACCCCGTTCAAGGTGCCGCTGCCCATCGACTGGGCCTATGTCCGGGGGGAGTTGGAAGGTCTGTACGACCCGACGTACACCACCAGCGACATCGCCTTCGGCGTCAACAACGGCGGCAAGCACTCCATCGACGTCACCTACCTCGCGCAGGCGGAGTCGACCGGGCTGGTGCAGGTGGCGCCCCTCCACATCGTCCGCGACCTCGCGATGGACGCGAACAAGAAGTGGGTGCTGTCCGTCGACCGCATCGACACCGCGGGCACCGTCCAGGAGCAGATCCGGATCACCGCCGACGCCGTGTTCCTCAACGCCGGTTCACCCGGCACCACCCGTCTCCTGGTCAAGTCCCGTGCCAAGAACCTGATTCCGGACCTGCCCGACGCCATCGGCACCGGCTGGGGCAACAACGGCGACCGCATCTGGGCCTGGATCAACCCGGCCGGCGACGCCGGCACCCAGCAGGGCGGCCCGGCCTGCGTCGGCGGCCGCGACCCGGGCAGTTCCATCCCGCTGACGGTCGTGCACGCCGGATCTCCCATACAACAGACGGGAGTTACCGCCCTCACCGTCGTCGGCTTCGGCATCGTCGACGGCGCGGGCACCTGGGCCTACGACGCCTCCACCGACGACGCGGTCCTCACCTGGCCGACGGACGCGGACGCCGAGTTGCAGACGCTGATCGCCGGCAAGATGCGGGACATCGCCACCGCGGGCGGCGGCCTCATGATCGACACCAACGCCCAAGCCCCGTCCACCTGGCACTCGTTGGGCGGGGTCCCGTTCGGCGACGCCGTCGACCTCGCCGGGCGCGTGCTGGGCCACAAGGGCCTCTACGTCCTGGACGGCGCCCGCATCCCGGGCTCCACCGGCGCCTGCAACCCATCCATGACGATCGCCGCGCTCGCTGAACACAGCATGCGGACGATCGTGCGGCAGGACCTGGGGCGCGTCTTCTGACCGACCAGCGCTACGGCGCCCAGGTCACCGGAAGCTCCCGCAGCCCGTACACGATGTTGTCCTGGTTGTAGGTGAGTTGGTCGGCGGGGACGGCGAGGCGCAGACCGGGCAGGCGTTGTAGCAGCGTGGTGAGGATGATCTGGAGTTCCACGCGGGCCAGGGTCTGGCCCAGGCACTGGTGGATGCCGTAGCCGAAGGCGACATGGCGGCGGGCGTCGCGGGTGAGGTCGAAGTCGGCGCCGGACGTGAAGAGTTGCCCGTCGCGGTTGGCGGTGGAGAGCATGCAGATCACGCCCTCGCCCGCCGGGATCGTCACCTCGCCCACCCGCACGGTCTCGGTCGCCGCCCGGCCGAGACCCAGGTGGATGATCGTGAGGTGGCGCAGGAGTTCCTCTACGGCGCCGCGCACCAACTCCGGTTGCTCGCGCAGGAGTTCCGCCTGGTCGGGGCGGCGCAGCAGGGCGAGCACGCTGACGGCCGTCATGTTCGCGGTGGACTCGTGCCCGGTGACCAGGAGCAGGAAGCCGAGCGACGCGGTCTCCTGGTCGGTCAGGTCCTCGCGGGCGGCGAGCCGGCTGAGGATGTCGTCACCGGGTTCGCGACGCTTGCGCTCCGCCAACTCCGCCAGGTAGCCCATGAGTTGGGCGTGCGCCTGCTCCGCCTCCGGGCGGGTGGTGCGGTTGTCGAGGAGCGTGCGGCTGAGCGACTGGAACAGGTCGTGGTCCTCGTACGGCACCCCGAGCATCAGGCAGATGACCAGCGACGGGACCGGCAGCGCGAAGTCCGCCACCAGGTCGGCCGAGGTGCGGCCCTCGGTCATGCGGTCCACGGCCCGGTCGACGATGTCCTGGATGCCCGGGCGCAGTTCCTCGATGCGCTTGACCAGGAAGTCCTTGGTGACCATCCGGCGCAGCCGGGCGTGCTCGGGGTCGTCCATGCGGATGAAACTCGGCTTGGCGGTGGCCAGTTCACGCTGCCCGGCGGACAGGAACGGGAATCCCGGTGTGCGCGCGTCCGCGCTGAAGCGGGCGTCCGCCAGCACGGCCCGTACCTCGTCGTACCCGGTGACCAGCCAGCACGCGGTGCCGTCCGGCAGCGCGGCACGAGTGACGGCGGCCTCGCGGGCGGCGGCGGTGTAGGCGGGCGGCGGTGAGAAGGGACAACTGCCGTAGGGGGCCGGGAGGTTGAGGGC
>NZ_JBXVPZ010000530.1:0-6143 GCF_057961495.1 Streptomyces sp. P5F9
CCCCCGACCAACACCACCGACAACACCACGGACACCCCGGTCCCCACCAGCCCGGACCGCATCACCTGCGCCGACCGCCCGAGCGCGACCAGCACGGACGTAGCCGACGAGTTGACGGCGATCAGCAGGACGCTCCCCGCCAACATCCAGGGAAACAGCCCCAGTTGATCGATGACAGCCCCCGGCACCCCGAACAGCCCGCCAAGCAACGGCACAGCGGCCACCGCCGCCGCACACACCCCACCCACGGCGAACGCCAGCCACATCCCACTCCGCACCAACGGCAACAGCCTGTCGGGGTCCTCGCGATGGGGCGCGACGAACGGCATCACCCCACGCAACGCCCCCGCCACGGTGGCGGTAGCCGGACTGAACACGGCGATCGTCACGGCGAACGCGGCCAACGAGACGGTGGCGTGCCGCCCCAACAACGCGGTGTCGACGAGCGACCCGGCGGACGCGGCGAGGGTGCTCACATACAGCGGCGCGGCGGCTCTGGCGATGGTCATAAATGCGGTGCGTTCACTCACGCTCCCTCATCCTGCCAGCCAACTGACCTGCGCCGCACACCAGTTGCGCGCTACCGCCACACCGCCTCGGCGACCCGCCGGAAGTCGCCGCCCAGGATCGCCGCGACGGCGTCGTCGGGGTACCCCAGGGCGAGCAGCGCGCCCTCGACGGTCAACAGGCCCTCCGGGGGCATGAAGTCGATCGGGCCCCAGCGGGTGTAGCAGTCTGGGAACAGCTCCGGGCTCTGTTCGAGCATCGCGTTGAAGTCCCCTTCGTCGAACGGGTAGTCGGTGGACACGCCGACGTGTTCCGGGCCGACGAGGTCGACGGCGTGGTCGATGTGCCGTACGAGGGCGTCGACGGAGGCGTCGTTGGAGCCGAGGAAGATGCCGACTCCGGTGATGCCGACCACCCCGCCCGTGGCCGCGCACTCTCTGGCCTGCTCGTCGGTGATGTTGCGGGGGTGGTCCCACACCGCTCGCATGCAGGAGTGGCTGTAGACGACGGGCAGTTGGGACACCTCGCACAGGTCGAGACCGGTACGGGCACCGCAGTGCGAGCCGTCCGCGACCATACCGACGGCGTTCAACTCCCGTACCAGCGCCCGGCCGTAGGCGGTGAGCCCCTCGTCGACCTCGTCGAGGCAACCGCCGCCGGCCGCGTTGCGGGTGTTGTAGCTCGGCAGCATCGTGCGGACGCTGAGGTCGTAGAAGTGCCGTACCCGGTCCAACTCCCCTTCCAGGGGCCCGGAATCCTCCAGGTCGAAGGCGACCGCCACCTCCCCCGCCCGCGCGGCGGCGTCGATGTCGTCGACGCTCGCGACCAGCCGCAGCCGGTCGTCCGCGTCGATCCGTTCCCGCCAACTGGCGATCAGTCCGGTGACCTCGTCGGCGCCGTGGGGCGCGTAGCCCACATTGACCGAGACGAAGCTGCCGCCAGGTCTGCGGTACCGGGCCAGTTCGCCGACGTCGGCGTTCTTCTCCAGCGCCAGGCAGCAGTGTTGTTCCCAGAGCAGGGACGGGCGGCGGGCGGCGGCGGGTTCGTTCGACACCGTACGGATCATGCCCGCGCCGGAGTTACTCCGTCGAGGGCGGTCCCGTACTCCCTCGCACCTCAAGCCTCGGTTCCGACAGCAGCGTCTCCGGCATCCGCCTCGGATCCCGCATCCGCTGGACGAGAAGCTGCGCGGCGCGGCGGCCGATGTCGTGGCTGCCGTTGTCGACGGTGGTGAGCCAGAGGTGTCGTAGGCGCGCGAGGTACGTGTTGTCGTAGCCGACGAGGGACAGGTCCCGGGGCACCTGGAGGTCCAGTTCCTCGGCCGCCGAGAGCGCACCGACGCACGCGATGTCGTTGAAGGCGAAGACGGCCGTGGGGCGCTGCGGGGCGGTGAGCAGGCGGACCATCGCGCGGTACCCGCCCTCCTCCGTGTGGTCGCCCTGTTCGACCGTCGCGAGGTCGGTCAGGCCGTGGCCGTCCATGACCTCTTCGAAGGAGATGCGGCGGAGTGCGCCGGCGACGCCCGGGCCGGCGATGTGGGCGATACGGCGGTGGCCCAGGGTGATGAGGTGTTCGGTGGCCAGGGCGGCGCCGTACGAGTCGTCGCCGGCCACGACGTCGACGTGGGGCAGGACCGGTTCAATGGCGCCCGCGACCACCGTCGGGATGCGGGTCGCGGCTGCGGCGAGGAGTTCGTCGGAGCCGGGGAGGGTGCCCACCGCGACCAGGCCGTCGACGCGGAGTTCCGTGAAGATGCGGGTGAGGTCCTCGCCGAGGTGACGGTTGAGGCGGCCGTCGGCCAGCATCATGTGCAGGCCGTTCTCGTGCAGGCGGGAGCCCAGGCCGTCGAGGAGTTCCACGAACCACGGGTTGCGCAGGTCGTTCAGCAGGACGCCGATCGAGCGGGTGCGGCGTTCGCTGAGGCTGCGGGCGGCGGCGTTCGGGCGGTAACCGAGTTCCGCCACGGCGGCCAGCACGGCCTGCCGTTTCTCCGGTCGGACCTGCTCGGAGCCGCGCAGCACCAGGGAGACCAGGGACTTCGACACACCGGCCCGCTCGGCGACGTCACGGATGGTCGGAGCGCTCATGGCTGGACCGTTCCATGCGGTCGCGCACCCTGTCAAAGGCGCGGACACTCGTTGTTGACGTCCATGTATTGACATCAGGACGAATGGGTTCCACTGTGGCGGAGACAGATTATGGACCGGTCCAAAGAAGGGCAGTCATGGTGACCTCGCTCGGTGTTGCCGTCGTGGGCTTCGGATGGATGGGGCGGGTCCACACCCAGGCGTACGCCCGGGTCCCGCACCACTTTCCGCAGCTGACCCTGCGACCGCAGCTCGTGACGGTCGCCGAGGAGGTGCCCGGGCGGGCCGAGCAGGCCGCCGAGCAGTTCGGCTTCGCCTCCACGACCCGCGACTGGCGCGAGGTGGCCGACGACCCGCGGGTGCAGGCGGTGAGCATCACCGCGCCGAACTTCCTGCACCGCGAGATCGGCGTCGCGATGGCGGAGGCCGGCAAGCACATCTGGATCGAGAAGCCGGTGGGCCTGTCGACGGCGGACGCCTCCGCCGTGGCGGACGCGGTCTCCAAGTCCGGCGTCCAGAGCGCGGTCGGCTTCAACTACCGCAACGCGCCTGCCGTGGAGGCCGCCCGCGACCTGATCGCCTCGGGCGAGCTGGGCACGGTCACCCACATCCGCGTCCGCCTCTTCAGCGACTACGCGGCCCACCCGGACGGCGCCCTGACCTGGCGCTACGAACTGGAGCGCGGCGGCCACGGAGTCCTGGGCGACCTGGCCTCGCACGGCGCCGACCTGGCCCGCTACCTCCTCGGCGACATCACGTCCCTGGCCGCCGACACCGCGATCTTCCTGCCGCAGCGGGCCCGCCCCACCGGCGCGACCGCGGGCCACGCCCTGGCCACCGGGGGCGAGTTGGGCCCGGTGGAGAACGAGGACTACGTCAACTGCCTGCTGCGGTTCGCCTCCGGTGCCCGGGGTGTCCTGGAGGCCTGCCGGGTCTCGGTCGGCGAGCAGAACAACTACGGCTTCGAGGTGCACGGCACCAAGGGCGCGGTGTTCTGGGACTTCCGCCGGATGAACGAGCTGGCGGTCAGCCGCGGCACGACCTACCAGGACCAGCCCGTCACCACGGTGTATGTCGGCCCGGGCGACGGCGAGTTCGGCGCGTTCCAGCCGGGCGCGGCGAACGCGATGGGCTACGACGACCTCAAGGTGATCGAGGCGTACCGCTTCCTGCGCTCCGTCGCCGAGGGCGTGCCGTACGGCGCCACGCTCCCGGATGCCGTACGCAGCGCGGCAGTTCTGGACGCCATGGTGCGTTCCGTCGAGACCGGCACCTGGGCGAGCCCGGCGTGAACGGCGCGCGCGTCGCCTGATCGGCGCGCCGCCGGGCGCCCGCGCGATCTCGCGCCCACCCGCCGGACTCGACTACCGTTCACGCTCGGGAGTCACTCGCCTACGCTGTGGTGACCGGTTGGCGGACGGGTATGGGGGCGGCATGGGATACGGCTTCGGACAGCGGCGGGGCGGTCAACTCCCCGTGGAGTTGACCAGCTTCGTCGGACGCGCCGAGGAACTCGGGATGCTGCACGCCGAGTTGGCGCGGTCGCGGCTGGTCACGCTGGTCGGTCCGGGCGGTGTCGGCAAGAGCCGTACGGCACTGCGCGCGGCCCGCGCGGTCGCGGACCGGTTCGCCGACGGGGTGCGGCTGGTGGAGCTGTCGGCCCTGCACGACCCGGAGTTGGTGCCGCCGACGCTCGCGGGCGTCCTCGAACTGCCCGAGCAGTCCGGCATGACGCCGCTGGACGCCATCGTGGAACACCTGCGCGGGCGGCGGATGTTGATCGTCCTCGACACCTGCGAGCACCTGGTCGACGCGTGCGCGATGCTCTGCGACATCCTGCTGCGCGAGGCCCCCGGACTGAGCGTCCTCGCCACCAGCAGGCAGCCGCTCGACGTGCCCGGTGAGCGCTGTCTGCCGATCGCCCCGCTGGCCCGCGCGGACGCCGTCGACCTGTTCGCGCAGCGCGCCGCCGCCGTCACCGGCGGCCCCGCCCTCGACGGCGCCGACCGGGAGCACACCCTCGCCCTCGTGGATCGCCTCGACGGCATCCCCCTCGCCCTCGAACTCGCCGCCGTGCGCCTGCGGGCCGTCCCCCTCGCGGAACTCGTCGCCCGCCTGGACCGCCACTGCGAGGTCCTCACCGGCGGCCGGCGCACCGCGCTCACCCGCCACCAGACCCTGCGCGCGGCCATCGACTGGTCCTACGGCCTGTGCACACCCCAGGAACAACTCCTGTGGGCCCGGCTGTCGGTGTTCGCCGGTTCCTTCGAACTGTCCGCGGCCGAGCAGGTGTGCGCGGGCGGCGACCCCGGTGGAGCGGTCCAACTCGACGGCGAGCAGGTCGTCGAGGCGCTGATCGGGCTCGTCGACAAGTCGGTCGTCCAGCGCATCGGCGAGGACGGCGGCCGCTACCGGCTCCTGGACACCATCCGCGAGTACGGCACCGCGCGCCTGGCCGCCACCGACGACTCCGAGGCCGTACGACAACGGCACTTCGCCCACTACGACGACCTCGTCGACCGCTTCTGGAACGGTCTGATGGGCCGGGGCCAGGTCCAACTGCACCACGCCGTACGCGCGGAGATCGCCGACGTACGGGCCGCCCTGGAGTACGGCTGCGCCACCGAGGGACGGGCGAGCGACGCACTGTGGCTGGCGACGCGGCTCGGGGCGTACTGGCGGGCGGCGGGCACACTGTCAGAGGGCCGGTACTGGATCGACAAGGGGCTCGGCCTCGTCCCGCAGGACTCGGCGACGCGGGCCTGGGGGCTGTTCATGACCGGGGTGTTCGGGGTCTGGACGGCGGATCTGGAGACGGCGTTGGACCGGTTCCCGCAGGCCCTCGACGTGGCGCGTCGCGTCGGCGAGAGCCGCGTGGAGCTGTTCAGCGAGGGCTACTTGGGCGCCCTCACGCTGCTCGGCGGGGCCGTCGAGGAAGGGGCGGCCGCGCTCGAAGCGGTCCGCCGACGGATGATCGCGGCGGACGACGCGCTGGGCATCGGCGTCGTCCACTACGAAGGCGCCCTGCTGTACGCCGCGTTGGGCTTCACGGACCGCGCGCTGGAGTGGTGCGAGACGGGCCTCACGTATCTGGAGGGCCGCGGCGAGCGCCAGTTGTACGGTTCCACGCTCTCCGTCCAGGGCGTGATCCTCTGGCTCGTCGGCCGCCCCGAGGAGAGCGCTACGGCGTTGCGCCGGGGCCTGGAGGCGGCGAGCGAGATCGGCGAGGTGCTCGTGGCCGCGCTCGCGTCGCTGGGCCTCGCCTGGCACGCGGCCGGGCAGAAGCGATACGTCAGGGCCTGCTGGCTGATGGGTTACGCGGAGCACGCGCGACGGCTGGGCGGCGACCCCGTCGGCATGCTGCCCCGCCTGCTGGAGGAACAGGAGTCCCAACAGCGGTCGGTACGAACGGCGTTGGGCGCCGAACAGTACGAGCGGTGGCGGGCGGCGGGCGCCCGGATGTCGGGCCGCGAACTCCTGGACGCCGTACGCACGGACGCGGACGAACCACCCGGCATCCCTACGGCCCGCCCCGCCACGTCCCACACC
>NZ_JBXVPZ010000531.1:0-6132 GCF_057961495.1 Streptomyces sp. P5F9
GTCGGGGCCAGGGGCGTCGTCGAGCAGGGCCGTCATCTCCTCGTCGGGCCTGCGGTAGCCGTCGTAGACGACGTGGCCGAGCATCGTCGAGGAGATGAGCGCCACGGCGAGGGCCAGGTCCTCGGCGGAGAGGCCGGCCGGGGTAAGGATCTCGCGCAGGCGGGTCAGACCGGGAAGCCAGGCGGGGTGCCGGGTGGTCGTCATGTACGGCATGAGCTGCGGGTAGGGGCGGAGGTTGGCCTGGCCCGCCCGCATCCAGGCGCGGAGGCGGTCCGGCCAGGGGCCGTCGGCGATAGGGGCGCGCTCCATCGCTTCCAGGACGTGGTCGGCGGTGGCCTGGAGGAGGGCGTCGCGGTCCGGGAAGTAGCGGTAGAGGGCCATGGGGGCGGCGCCGGCGACGTCGGCGACGCGCTTGATGGTGAGGGAGACGGCCGGTTCGGCGAGCAGCACCTCGACCGCGCCCTCGATGATCCGCTCCCGCGACAGCCGGGGCGGGCGCCCCCTGCCCCTGCGGCCGGAACCCGTCACCACCTGCGTCATCCGCTGTGCCTCTCCGTCCGCGACAGCCGTGCCCGGACAGGGGAAGGCTACCGTCCCGGTACCTCTCGATCCGGACTCCGGCCATTTTGCGTACGTCATACGAAAAACATGCCAGACTCATTTCGTTCAGCCCCGTGTCGCACGCACCAGCACGCATCAGCCGGAGGCTCAGCCATGTCCGCGTCCAGCTCCCCCTCCCCACCCGTTCCTGTCGAGGGGGTCGGTTCGTCCCGCTCCGGCGCTGTCGTCTGGGTCCTGGCCCTCGGCGGGATCACCGTCTCGCTGATGCAGACGCTGATCATCCCGATCGTGCCCGAACTCCCCAAGCTGCTGAACTCCTCGCCGTCCGACGCCACTTGGGCGATCACCGCGACCCTGCTCGCCGGTGCCGTCGCCAACCCGGTCGTGGGGCGGCTCGGGGACATGTACGGCAAGCGGCGGATGCTGCTGCTCAGCCTGGTGCTGCTGATCGTCGGGTCCGTGATCGGCGCGCTCAGCGACTCGCTCGTGCCGATGATCGTCGGGCGGACCTTCCAGGGCGTCTCGATGGCCGTCATCCCGCTCGGCATCAGCATCATGCGGGACGAACTGCCGCCCGAGCGGCTGGGATCGGCGACCGCGCTGATGAGTGCGTCGCTGGGGGTGGGCGGTGCGCTCGGGCTGCCGACAGCCGCGTTCATCGCCGAGAAGGCGGACTGGCACGTGCTGTTCTGGACGGCCGCGGTGCTCGGCGCCGTCGTGGCCACGCTCGTCGTGACGCTCGTACCGGAGTCGGCGGTGCGCGGCGGCGGCCGGTTCGACGTGGTGGGCGGTGTCGGGATGTCCATCGGTCTGGTGTGTCTGCTGCTGGCCATCTCCAAGGGAGCGGACTGGGGTTGGGGCAGCGGCACGACAACGGGCCTGTTCGCCACGGCAGTTGTGGTGCTGCTGGTGTGGGGCTGGTGGGAGCTGCGTACCGTACGGCCCCTGGTCGACCTGCGCACCAGCGCGCGCCGCCAGGTCCTGCTCACCAACCTCGCGTCCGTGGTGTTCGGCTTCGCCATGTTCGCGATGTCGCTGGCCGTGCCGCAACTGCTCCAACTCCCCACGTCCACCGGCTACGGCCTCGGCCAGAGCGTGCTCGCCGCAGGGCTCGCGCTCGGCCCCTCCGGCCTGGTGATGATGGCGACCGCACCGCTCTCCGCCCGAATCTCGGCGGCGGCCGGCCCCAAGGTCACCCTGATGCTGGGCGCGCTCATCGTGGCCGCCGGTTACGGCCTCGGGGTCGTGATGATGGCCGCGGTCTGGCAAGTCGTCGTCGTGTGCTGCGTGATCTCCGCGGGCGTCGGTTTCGCCTACGGCGCGATGCCCGCGCTCATCATGGGCGCCGTACCGCTGTCCGAGACGGCCGCCGCGAACAGCCTCAACAGCCTGATGCGCTCCATCGGTACGTCCGCCTCCAGCGCCGTCGCCGGAGTCGTCCTGGCCCACATGACGACGGCCTTCGGCTCCCTCACCGTCCCCTCCCACAACGGCTTCCGCGTGATCATGGGCATCGGTTCGGCGGCGGCCCTGGCGGCCCTGGCCCTGGCCGCGTTCCTGCCGGGGCGGCGGGCGCCGGTGGCGGCTGGAGCACCCGCGACGGCCTCGGCGGCGGCAGGGGCGCGGAGTTCGAGTTAGCGACGGGCCGGTATGCCTGTGCGGGCGGGGTCGGCGCACCCCGCCCGCACAGCACGACCACCTGTCCTACGACGGGACTACGCCACCTGCGTCTGCACCTGGGCCGAGATCAGCTCCAGGTGGTCCAGGTCGGCGAGGTCGAGGACCTGGAGGTAGACGCGCTCGGCGCCGATCTCGGCGTAGCGGCCGATCTTGTCGACGACCTCGGACGGGGTGCCCGCCAGGCCGTTCTCCTTGAGTTCGTCGACCTCGCGGCCGATCACGGCGGCGCGGCGGGCGACCTCCTGGTCGTCCTTGCCGACACAGACGACGAGGGCGTTGGAGTACGTGAGGTCATCGGCCTTGCGGCCGGCCGCCTCGGCGGCGGCACGGACCCGGCCGAACTGCTGCGCGCTGTCCTCGACCGAGGCGAACGGCATGTTGAACTCGTCGGCGAACCGCGCGGTCAGCTTCGGGGTGCGGATCGCGCCGTGGCCGCCGATCAGCACGGGGATCTTCGCCTGCGTCGGCTTGGGCAGCGCGGGCGAGTCGGTCAGGTCGTAGTGCGTGCCGTGGAAGTCGAAGGTGTCGCCGGGCTTGGTCGCCCACAGGCCGGTGACGATCGCCAGCTGCTCCTCAAGGCGCGCGAACTTCTCCTTCGGGAAGGGGATGCCGTACGCCGTGTGCTCCTGCTCGAACCAGCCCGCTCCCAGGCCGAGTTCGACCCGGCCGCCCGACATCTGGTCGACCTGCGCGACCTGGATGGCGAGGACGCCGGGGAGGCGGAAGGTGCCGGCCGTCATCAGGGTGCCCAGGCGGATGCGCTTGGTCTCGCGGGCGAGTCCGGCCAGGGTGACCCAGGCGTCGGTGGGACCGGGGAGTCCGTCACCCGAGCCCATGCTCAGGTAGTGGTCGGAGCGGAAGAAAGCGTCGAAGCCGAGGTCTTCGGTGGCCTTGGCCACGGCGAGCAAGGTGTCGTAGGTCGCCCCCTGCTGGGGCTCGGTGAAGATACGCAGATCCATGCCTCCATCCTGCACGCTGGAGTCCCGGTCAACCCCACCGGTCCTGTCGGCCGCTCCGGTCCCCGGTCGGGTGAAAATCCGTCAACTGTGCGCACGGGGGCGCCCGCGCCAGTGACCGGCCCCGTAGATGATCGTTGGCTCGGGCGGAGCCGGACCGCCCGGATTCCCGCCTCCTCCTCGCCGGGGAGGCCACGGGCCGAGGAGGCCGTCATGTCCGAAGAAGCCGTGCCGCAGCAGGGTGGACCCGCACAACCCAAGGGGTTGTTGCAGCAGATGGAGGAACTGATGGCGTCCCTGAACGCGGACCTGTCAGCCCTGGACGCGGATCTGCAGTCGACGTCGATGGACAACACGGATCGCGTGAAGCGCCCTTAAAGGGGCGCGGGGAACTGCGCGACCAGCCACGACGGCGTCGCGCAGACCCTACGAACCGCGACCACCACGGCGCTCCCCTCCCCCGGCCCCGGACGCCAGGGTCACCCCGCCTCCCGCTCCGGTATCGCCGCCCGCTCCCGGTCCGCCAGTCTTCGCAACATCTCAAGGACCCGGTCCCGGGACTCGTCCGCCGCGTCGATCGCCTCCATGCACTGCCAGTACGTCCCCTCGTCGTCCGCCGCGCAGGCGATGCCCACGAGGGCGATACCGACCTCGCCGAGCAGACCGCCCAGGCACAGCAGGGCAAGCCGCGCGTCGCCCAACTCCGTGAGCTGGGCCGCGCGTAAGTCCTCGACGGC
The DNA here is from genome assembly GCF_057961495.1 of Streptomyces sp. P5F9. Classification (NCBI taxonomy): domain Bacteria; kingdom Bacillati; phylum Actinomycetota; class Actinomycetes; order Kitasatosporales; family Streptomycetaceae; genus Streptomyces; species Streptomyces sp. P5F9. Next base: position 3,935 of record NZ_JBXVPZ010000531.1, read on the forward strand.
GAGGACCGGGGTGTTCAGCACCCCACAGCCCCGGCCCGCCAACTCGGTCAACCCCAGTGCCTCGCCCCGGAGTTCGGGCGGGCCGAAGACCGCGAGGCGGCTGCCTATCGCCTGGGCGAGGGCCTGCGCCTGCCACACCTCCGTCAGGGTCTCCGGCACGCCGCCGCTTGCGGCCAGGGCGCGCCTGCTCGTCACGATGAGCCGCATCGCGTCCATGCGCTGCCCCCGTCATATCCCGACGTGCTGTTCGCACGTCCGCCCGAACTCCCCTGTCCACTACCCAGAGTGAGAGTCCCTGAGACGAAAAGCCAGAGGAAGGCGGAAATCTGTGGACAACAAATCGGTTGCGGACAGATGAATGACTCCGGAGAGTGAAAATGGACGCGCGGACTCCCCCAATCGATCGCCTACGGCGAGGACTTGTCGGCTACGGCGCCGGAAACCTGCCCTCGTTCCGGTCGATCTTCGCGTCCAGCGCCGCGAGCGGATCGATGCCGAGCACCTCGCACAGCTGGAGCAAGTACGCGAGGACGTCGGCGACTTCGTCCCGCACCCGGTGCGCGCTGTCCGGGTCGTCCATGACCCGAGCCGACTCCTCGGGGGTCAACCACTGGAAGATCTCGACGAGTTCGGAGGCCTCCACACTGAGCGCGGAGACGAGGTTCTTGGGGGTGTGGTAGGGCTGCCAGTTCCGCGCGGCCGCGAACTCGGCCAGTCTGCGCTGCAGTTTCGCCACGTCGAGATGTTCTGTCACGGTTCAAGGTCTACCACTGTGACGCCGTCGATCCGGGCGGCCCAGGACGCGTCGCTCACCGCGCCGACCAGCCGGATGTGCCCGCGCTCGCACATCCGCGCGGCGAGCCGCAGCAGTTCGGCCCGCTGCCGTACGTCCACTCCCCGGTCGAGGCCGTCGGCGAGGACGGTGAGCGTCTGCATCGCGGCCGGGACCTCGCCGGGCGGGTCGACCTCCAGGACGCCGGGGCCGGTGAGGAGCACCAACGCGAGTGCCGCGTACCGGAGTTCGCCGTCACCGAGCCGTTCGAAGCCGGTGCGCAGGCCGTCGCCCCGGTCGAGCACCGCGCGGAGCAAGCCGTCGCTCAACGGTTCCGCGAGGAGGTCCACCACGGGTCCGGCGCAGCCGGTGCGCACCGCCGTGACGAGCTGCCCGTGCCGTCGCCCGCACTCGGACCGGGTGCGCCACAGCACGTCGGCGAGGTTGCCGCAGTCCCGCAGCAGCCGCCCGTCGCCGATCGGTACGGCATCACGCATCCGCTCGGGTGCCGGATCGCAGGCGAAGACGGAGCGCAGGGCGACCACCATCTGCTCGGCGGCGGCGAGGACTTGGCGCTGCCCGTCGGTCTTCCCGGCGACGCGCAACGGCAGCAGGGCGGTGCCGAGCCGGTCGTCCGGCAGGGGTGCGCGGGTGACCGGCGACGAACCCGCCGTGTGCCAGGCGGCCTGCACCGAGCGGCGGGACGGGTCGCGCAGCGCGGTCTCCAGGAGGACCAGGCCGCCCGACGTCAACCGCTCGCCCACGATGCGCAGTTCGGGCTCGGCCTGGACGGCGACGTCGAGCCGTACCGGACCCTCGGGCCCGTCCGCCGTACAGCCGATCCTGAATCCGCGCCGGTGCTGGGCGTCGGGCCGGGCCCGCTCCGGGACGCAGGCGACCGGGTCCGGGAACACGTCGCCCACCTCGCTCCCGCCGCCGAGCCGCGCGAGTGCCTCGTACGCCCGCAGCGCACTCGTCTTTCCGCAGCCGCTGGGCCCGGCGAAGAGGGTGAGCGACCCGAGCGGGAATCCGGCGCCCCGGTGTGTGGCGAACGCCGACAGCCGCAGCTCGGTGAGGTGCGGCCGGTCGGGGTGCGCCTCGACGCGCCCGGGGTCCGCCTGCGCGGGCGTCCTTGACGACGGCGGGGCGACGCCGGCCGACGGCTCCGGCGTGGGCCGGGCTCTGGGCGAGGCGGCTTCGGGCGATCGCCCCTGCGGCGGCACGGACTCCGACGACCGGGAGGACGCGGGCGGCCCGGGGAGCCGGGAGGAGCCGGAGGACTGGGGCGACTGTGCTGACACGGTCATATCCGGACCGTAGGCCTCCGCCGTCAGGCGAACCGTTCCGCCCCGGAGACCTTCCTACGATCGGGGGACCGCCCCACCGCCCTCGCCACCGGGACGGCTCACACGCCCGGAACCCCCGC
>NZ_JBXVPZ010000532.1:0-6125 GCF_057961495.1 Streptomyces sp. P5F9
GCTCGGGTGGGGGGACCCCCACCGCGCCCCGTTTTCCCCGGTCGCGCAGCACCCCCAGGCGCCGGTGCCGCAACCGCGCCGGATCGTGTTCCTCGCCCACCGGGACCTCGGCAATGCCCAGGCCGGCGGCTCCGAACTCCTCGTGGACAGACTCGCCGACGGCCTGACCCGACTCGGCCACCAGGTCACCCTGTTGTGCGGTGGGCCTGCTGCCTACCGCGACTACCGCGTGGTGTCGGCGGGCGGTGCGTACGGTCATTTCCTGCGCGCCCGTTCCGCCTTCACCCAACAGATCGGTGACTGCGACCTGTTGGTCGAGGTGTGCAACGGCATGCCGTACTTCGCGCCCGTGTGGCATCGCGGACCGACCCTGTGTCTGGTCAACCATGTCCACACGGATCTGTGGAAGATGCGGTTCGGCGGGCCGATGGCGCCGGCCGCGCGGATCGGGCGAAGACTTGAGCACTGGGCGCTGACCGGGGCGCAGCATCGTGGGCTGTTGGTCGCGGTGTCTCCCTCGACCGCGGAGGCGCTGCGCGGGATCGGGGTCGAGCGGGACCGGATCCGGGTTGTCCATAACGGAGTTGAGGAGCCGGGGCCTCGGGCCGAGCGTTCCGTCGAGCCGCTTTTCGTGGCGGTGGGGCGGTTGGTCGAGTACAAGCGGATCGATCTGTTGCTGCGGTTGTGGGAGCGGGTACGTCCCGTGACCGGCGGGCGGCTGCTGATCGTCGGTGATGGTCCTGAGCGGGAGCGGCTTGAGCAAATCGCCGGGCCCGGTGCGGAGTTCACCGGGCATGTCTCTGAGGCTCGGAAACACGAACTGCTGTGTGCGGCCTGGTTGTTGCTGCACCCTTCTGCGCTGGAGGGGTGGGGGTTGGTCGTGACGGAGGCTGCGGCTCGGGAGACTCCGGCGATCGCGTTCGACGTGCCTGGGTTGCGGGACTCGGTCGTGGACGGCGAGACGGGTGTTCTGGCTCGCGGGGAGTCCTCGTTCGCGGCGGCCTGGTGTGCGTTGGCCTTGTCCGGGGAGCGGCGTGAGGTGATGGGCCGGGCTGCGCGTGCTCTTGCGGGGCGTTATCGCTGGGATCGGACTGTCAGACAGTTTCGTTTGGTGGCCGGTGAGGCGGTGAAGGGCTGGGGGTCGTGAGTTGGCTGCGGGTGCGTGGGGGCTGGTCGCGCAGTTCCCCGCGCCCCTTCAAAACTCGCCGGGATTGGAAAGATCCCTCTCTCCAGCGCTCCCTTGCCCTGTTTCGCGCCTTTCTGCATGAACAAGACGACCCGGAATTCTGCTACTCCCTCCTCGCCCGTGATGCTGCCGACCAGGTCGAGGCCTACGACGGGCCCGTCGCCGACCGCACAGTCGTGGACGTCGGTGGCGGCAGCGGGTATTTCACCGAGGAGTTTCGGCGGCGCGGTGCTCACACCTATCTCTTCGAGCCGGACGCAAGGGAGTTGGGGGCGAAACCGCCCGACGGGACAGTCATCGCCGACGGGTATCTGCTGCCCCTGTCCGACGGGGTGTCGGACGTGACGTTCTCCTCCAATGTTCTTGAGCATGTGGCCGATCCGGAGACGTTTCTCAGTGAGTTGGCTCGGGTGACCCGGCCGGGTGGGCTGATCTATGTGTCGTTCACCAACTGGCTGTCCCCGTGGGGCGGTCACGAGTGGGCGCCATGGCACTATCTCGGTGCCGAACGGGCCCGCGCCCGCTACCGGCGCCGTACCGGAAAGCCGGCCAAGCACGCTCTCGGCGAGAACCTGTTCGCCGTGCACATCGGCGCCACCCTACGGCAGGTGCGCGCCCGTGACGACGTCATGGTCGTCGCGGCGCGTTCCCGCTACTGGCCCTTCCTCGACCGAGCCGTCGTAAAAGCGCCCGGGATAAGGGAGTTGGCCACCTGGAACCTCCTCCTCATCCTCCGGCGGTGTCCACCATGACGGCGACCACGGTCCAGGCTCCGCCCCCGGCGGCCGACCCCACCACCACGGCCATCGCGGGTCCCCCGGAGGGGCCGAGGTCATGGCGCTGGCTGCTGGGGTTCTGGGCCGTGGTGTTCGTGCTGTTCCTCGCCGTGCACCCGGGGCGGCAGACCTTCGACACCAAGCTCGGCGTCACCGTGGACCCCGGCCAATTCCTGTCCGACCTGGGGCAGTTGTGGCACGACCGGGGTTCGTTCGGCGGTATCCAGGACCAGTACGCGGGCTATCTCTGGCCGATGCTCCCGTTCTACTGGCTCGCCCACGCCGTGCGGTTGCCGGTCTGGCTCGCGGAACGGCTGTGGCTGTCGCTCGTCGTGTCGGTCGCCTTCTGGGGCGCGCTGCGCCTGGCCGAACGGCTGCGCGTGGGCAGCCCCGCGTCCCGGCTGCTCGCCGCCGTGACGTACGCGCTGTGGCCGGTGTTCACGATCGTCGTGGGGTCCACCTCGGCTGCCGCCCTCCCCGGGGCCTTCCTTCCCTGGGTCCTGCTGCCGCTGACCAACGAGCGCTACACGGCCCGCGTCGCGGCCCTGCGCTCGGCGTTGATCGTCCCGTTCATGGGCGGCGTCAACGCGGCCGCGACGCTCGCCTCGCTCCTCCCCGTCGGCCTGTATCTGCTCTCCCGGCCACCCGGACCACGGCAGCGCAAGCTGCTCGCCTGGTGGGTGCCGGGGGTGATCCTGGCGACGGCGTGGTGGTGGATCCCGCTGCTCATGCTCGGTGTCTACGGCGAGAACTTCCTTCCCTACGTGGAGACTTCGCAGACCACGACCGACACCATGTCGGCGACGGAGGGCCTGCGCGGAGCCGGTGACTGGGTCGCCTATCTGCACCTCGGGGAGGCCTGGATACCGGCCGGCTGGACGGTCGCGTCCTCGGTGATCGTCATCGTCTGTTCGGCGCTCGCGGCGGGGCTGGGTCTCGCCGGACTGGCCAGACGGGACATGCCGGAGCGGCGCTGGCTGGTGCTGATCGCGGTGTCGGTCGCGCTGATCCTGTTCGCCGGGTACGGCGGCCCGTTCGGCGCCCCGTTCCACGGGGTGGTGCAGGACTGGCTGAACGGTCCGCTCGTCCCCTTCCGCAACATCTACAAGTTCCAGGCGGGCCTGGCCCTCGCGCTCGTCCTGGGCCTGGCCCACCTGGTGGGCGTGGCCGCCGAGACACGCGGGGCCCGCCCGGTGCCGGGCCGCCGGCTCGCCCCGCTGATCGCGGTGATCCTCGTGCTCCCCGGCCTGGCGTGGCCGTATCTCAACGGGTCGATCCTGAACCCGGGTTCGTTCCAGCAGCTCCCCAAGTACTGGCAGTCCACGGCGGACTGGCTGCACAAGTACTCCCCCGACTCCCGCGCCCTGGTCGTCCCGGCGACCGCGCACGGCATCTACACCTGGGGCTCCCCCATCGACGAACCCCTCGACGTCCTCGCCGACTCCCGCTGGGCGGAGCGCGATTACGTCCCGATGGGCACCCCCGGGAACCGCCGAGCGATGGACGCGGTGGAACAGGCACTGGCCAGCGGCGGCGAAGTCCCCGGCCTGGCCGACTACTTGAGCCGCGCGGGCATCTACTACGTCGTCGTACGCAACGACCTGGACCCCGACCAGATCGGCTACGTCCCGACGACCACCGTCAAACGCACCCTGGAACAGTCCGGCTACCAACGGGTGACGGGCCTCGGCCCGGTCATGACCGGCGGCCGCATCGCCGACGACACCCCACTCCAGGTAGAGGGCCTCTACCCGCGCCAACGGGCGGTGGAGATCTACGAGCCGACGAGCAAGGACGTGATCCGCCCCGGCCAGGCAGGCCTGACACCGGTGTCCGACACGGCGGTGGTCTCCGGCGGCCCGGAGTCCCTCCTCCCTCTCGCCACCGAACTCAGGGGTAGAGCAACGGTGTTGACGGGTGACAACCACCCGGGCCTGGGCTCACCCACGCTCCAGGTGGTCGGCGACGGACTGCGCCGCGCCGACACCCGGTTCGGCCTGGTCGACGCCAACACGTCGTACACATACACCCCCGGCGAACGCAACGCGCCCGACGCGGTCCAGGACGCGGGCAAGAAGCCGAAGCAGATCCTGCCGACGAAGGGCATCGCCCACCAGACGGTCGCGCAGCTGCGCGGCGCCCGTTCGGTGACGGCGTCCTCCAGCGGCAACTGGCTGTTCTCCCTGCCCCAGTTCGACCCGGTGAACGCCTTCGACGGCAACCCGGACACCGCATGGGCGGAGGGCGCGGCAGGCTCGGCGAACGGCCAGTGGCTGCGCATCGGCTTCGCGGGCGGGTCGTACGACATGCCGGGTTCGTTCAAGGTCACCCCGCTCCCGCAGGAGAGCGTGCGGGCGGCGGCGACGGAGCTGAGGGTGGAGACGGCGAAGGGTTCGGCGACCAGCTACCTCCAGCCGAACGGCATGACGCAGACCGTCAAGGCGCCTGCCGGCTCCACGAGTTGGATGAAGCTGACGATCGTCGACTCGGTCGCCCGCCACACCGGCCTGACCGGCGCGGGCTTCTCCGAGATCGCCCTGCCTCACGTCCAGGTCACCCGGCTCCTCAAGCTCCCCACCGACGCGAACACGACCGACGCCTCCGCCGAGATCGTCTCCCTGCACCGCACGGCCGACCCGACGGGCCTCTCCCCGACGGGCACGGAGGCGGGCCTGCACCGCACGTTCTCGACGTCGACGGCGGGAACGTACGAGATGAAGGCGACCGCGGTGGCGACCCCGGGCGAGGAGTTGGACAGACTCCTCTACGAGGTGGCCCCCGCCCAACAGCACCGCATCACGGCAACGGCGGACTCCACAGCCGCACTTGGCACGGGCCTCTCCGCCCGCAACCTCACGGACGGCGACCTGACGACGGGCTGGATGGCGGGCGACCGCCCGACGATCCACCTCACCTGGACCGGCAAACAGGCGGTCGGCGAAGTGGTGTTGGCCCCCGCGGGCGGCCTGTCGACGCGCCCGACCGAGGTGGACATCACGTCACCGGACGGTTCGACGATCGCGGGCGTGGACGGGAACGGCGTAACCCGCTTCGACCCGATAACGACGGACAGTCTGACCATCACGATCACGAAAACGGCCCCCCTGACCCTCCACAACCCGATAGCCGACGACAACCTCCAACTACCGGTGGGCCTGACCGAGGCCTACATCCCGGCCCTTGACCAGTACCGCACCCCCCAGCCGGACCCGTCCCGCCCCTTCACCCTGCCCTGCGGAAAGGGCCCGGTGGTGGCGGTGGACGGCGAGCTGTACCCGACCAGCGTGAAGGGGACGGTAGGCGACCTGACGGCACGGCGGGAGGTCGAGGTGACGCTCTGTCAGCAGGGCAAGGCGGACGGGGCGTTGGAGCTGGCGTCGGGCACACACCGGGTGGAGGCAGGCGACGCAGGCCCGCTGACCCTCACGGACGTGACGCTGACCCGGGGAACGGTCACCGAACCCACGCCACAGTCCCGCGAGTTGACGATCAAGGACTGGCTGGGCGACCGCCGAGAGGTGACGGTCGGCTCGGGCACGGCCTCGTACCTCACCACGTACGAGAACTACAACACGGGTTGGAAAGCCACCCTGAACGGCAAGGAGTTGACCCCGCTCCGCCTGGACGGCTGGCAACAGGGCTGGCGCGTCCCGGCAGGAGCGGGCGGCACGATCAAGCTGGCGTACGAACCGGCGACAACCTACGAGGCCGGCCTCATAGGCAGCGGAGTCGCCCTGGTCATCCTCCTGGCCCTGGTGATCTGGCGCCGCGACGAACCGAGTTCCGACGAGGTGCAACCACCCCCACCCTTGCCCGGCCTGTGGCTCGGCACGGTGGCGCTGACGCTGGTCGCAGTGGTGATAGCGGGCTGGTTCGCCCTCCTGGTCCCGGCATTGGCCCTGCTGGCCTACCGCAGACACGCGCTGCTGGTCCCGATCGCCTTCGTGGCACTGGCAGGGGCGGGCATCGCGGCGGCAACGGGCGCGGGCGAACCGGTAGGCGCAGGCGAGGGAGCGTTCAGCCGCACGGCCCAACTCCTCGCGCTGATCGGCTTGTTCGCGGCACTGGTAAGCGTCCGGGAGTGGAACGCCCCGATAGGGGCGCGGGGCCGTGACATTAGCGGCTCCGCCGCGCGGGCGCACCCAGCCCCCACCGGCCCGCAC
>NZ_JBXVPZ010000533.1:0-6103 GCF_057961495.1 Streptomyces sp. P5F9
GTCCCCCTCCCCCCACCGCAGCGTCCTCGCCCACGCAGCCCTCGCCGGCTTCGACGTAGAAGCCGCAGCCGCAGCCCAACACCCCGCCTGCGCCCTCCTCCCCGTCGAGGCCGACGCACACGGCGTGACCACCCTCGTCTGGCACCGGCGCCGCCCCTTCCACCCGGAGCGGCTGTACGCGGCACTTGAGGACATCACCTGCGCCGCAGCCCGCAGCCGGGGCCGGTTCTGGCTCGCGGACAAGCCCGACTCGTTGCTGCACTGGGACGCGGCCGGGGGCGCCCTGTGCGTGGAGAGCGCGGGGCCGTGGCTCGTCTCGTTGCCGGACGCCGCCTGGGAGCTGGTGCCGCCGGTGCGCCGTGCGGCCGCCGCGCTCGACTGGCATCCGGAGCACGGGGACTGCTGCCAGCACCTTGTCTTCACATCCCCCGGGCTCGACCGCGACGGACTCGAACTGCTCCTGGAGTCCTGCCTGTTGACCGACACCGAGTACGCCGCGGGCCGTAGCGCCTGGAAACGCATCCCGTCCGCCTTCGACACCCTTCTGGAGATCTGACCGTGCCCCGCAAGTCCGAGGGCAAGCCTGAGCGCAGGCCTGCCAAGTCCCGTCGTAATCCGCTGGATTCGGCCGGAGTGACGTACATCGACTACAAGGACACCGCCCTGCTGCGGACGTTCGTCTCCGATCGCGGCAAGATCCGCAGCCGCCGGGTCACCGGCGTATCGGCCCGGCAGCAGCGGCAGTTGGCGGCTGCGATCAAGAACGCCCGGGAGATGGCATTGTTGCCGTACTCGACCCGATAGCCGCCCGCATGGAACACAAGGGCCCCCGCACACGTCTTCCCTAGTACATGTCCTGCCCGGTCCTGGGCAGACGCTGGAACGGCATCGGTAAAGCAGTCGTCAAAGCTGTAACCGGAGCACCACCCCCCGTGCACGTGCATCTGCCCATGCATCTGCACATGAACAGGGCTATGATCCGGAACAGTTGACCACTGCATCAATGGCCACACCAGCCAGTGCACAACCGGGAGCGACCTGTGGACCACCGCGTTGACAGCGTGTACTTGGGGTTCGACGTGTACAACGGCATGGCTGCCACGCAGCTGGACGGAGTGGCCTGGCAGAAGAGCCGGCACAGCAACTCGCAAGGATCCTGCGTGGAGTTCGCGCGGCTGCCCGGCGGCGACGTCGCCGTGCGCAACTCGCGCTTCCCCGACGGTCCGGCGCTCGTCTACACCCGCGCCGAGATCGAGGCGATGCTCCTGGGCATCAAGGACGGCGAGTTCGACCACCTGATAGTGGGATAGCGGACCGACGACCTGCGCGAATCACGGCAACGCGCGTAGAACCGCGGCCCCAAAAAGGGCCGCGGTTCCTCACGCGTCGTTCTGTACGGGGTCTCCCTGGAGCCGGAACAGCGCCCAGACCACCTTGCCGCTGAGCGTGCCCGCCAGCGGGTGCCAGCCCCAGCCGTCGGCGAACGAGTCGACGAGGAACAGGCCGCGGCCCGACTCCGCCGAGAAGTCCTCCGACTCGCGGGCGACGGGACTGTCGTGACTGGGGTCGCGTACGGCGCACACCAGCCGCTCGGTCCAGCGCATCAGGTGCAGCCGCACGGGCGGGTTCTGCTCCGGGACGCGCGGGGTGTTGGCCGGCAGGGCGTGCCGCAGCGCGTTGGTGACCAGTTCGGAGACGACCAGACAGACGTCGTCGAAGCGGTCGCCTATGTCCCACTGGTCGAGCGTGCGGCGGGTGAACTGCCGTGCCTCGCGCACCGCTTCGTAGCGGGCGGCCAGAGCACACGACGCGGCGCTGGACACGGCCGATGGGTCCAGCGGCGGAAGGCCCTGCCGTAACGGCTTGAGCATGGTCGATCCATTCGTCCCCATGCGAGGCACTCCCGGAATTCGCGGTCGTTGCGATGCAGCGGTGGCGCGAGACCATGGTTTCGGATGCGTACAGCAGATGCAAGGGCAGATGCACGTGCAGCTGACCGAATTGGACCCTCCCGTACCGCTTGTTGGCCATTTTTTCCGCCAACTTCACGCCGATCTCGGGCCCGGACCTTGCTTCTTCCTGAGGTCTTCCTGACAACTTCCTGTGAACGGGCGTCCCTTCTTTCCATTTCTGTAATCGAACGAGTACTGCTCGAAGTGTTTTAGTGGCAGACTGCGGCCTCTGAAGACGGTTGGGGAGGCTGGCGAACGTGAGCGCGGGAGAGCCCGGATCGGTGGTGCGACGGATGCTGCTCGGCTCGCAACTCAGGCGACTGCGGGAAGCACGTGGGATCACCCGGGAGGCGGCGGGGTACTCGATCCGTGCTTCCGAATCCAAGATCAGTCGCATGGAGCTGGGGCGAGTGAGCTTCAAGACCCGGGACGTCGAGGACCTGTTGACGCTGTACGGCATCACGGACGAGGCGGAGCGCATCTCACTCCTCTCCCTCGCGAAGGAGGCCAACGTAGCGGGCTGGTGGCACAGTTACTCGGACGTCCTGCCCAGTTGGTTCCCCACCTATGTGGGCCTGGAGGGTGCCGCCTCCCTCATCCGCGTCTACGAGGTGCAGTTCGTGCACGGACTGCTGCAGACCGAGGCCTACGCCCGCGCGGTCGTCCGGCGCGGCATGAAGGGCGCGAGTGCGGCGGACGTGGAACGGCGGGTGGCGCTGCGCCTGGAGCGGCAGAAGTACCTGGTGAACGAGAACGCGCCGGACTTCCACATCGTCCTGGACGAGGCCGCCCTGCGCCGCCCGTACGGCGACCGCGAGGTCATGCGCGGGCAGCTCCAGCATCTGATCGAGGTCTCCGAGCACCCCAACGTCCGGCTCCAGGTCATGCCGTTCGGCTTCGGCGGTCACGCCGGTGAGTCCGGCGCCTTCACGATCCTGTCGTTCCCGGAGTCCGACCTCTCGGACGTCGTCTACCTCGAACAGCTCACCAGCGCGCTCTACTTGGACAAGTCCGAGGACGTGGCCCAGTACGAGAAGGCGCTGAAGGAGCTCCAGCAGGACAGCCCGGGCCCGGACGAGAGCCGGGATCTTCTTCGGGGACTGCTCCAACTCTCTTGAAACACAAGTACGATGACGTGTGATCAGACCGTGATGATCGCGAGGGATCGTCCGGTCTGCTGTTGATCGTGTCTGCAACTGATCGTGTCTGCTGACGATTGAGCGATTGAGGGATCACATGTCGTCCTACTTCACCGACCTGGCTCAGCAGTACATCGACGGTGAGTGGCGCCCGGGCACCGGCTCCTGGGACATCATCGACTTCAACCCGTACGACGGCGAGAAGCTCGCGTCGATCACCATAGCCACGGTCGACGAGGTCGACGAGGCGTACAAGGCGGCCGCCCGCGCCCAGAAGAAGTGGGCCGCGACCAACCCCTACGCCCGCCGCGCGGTGTTCGAGAAGGCTCTGCGGATCATCGAGGACCGCGAGCAGGAGATCTCCGAGGTGATCGTCGCCGAACTCGGCGGCACCTTCCTGAAGGCCGGCTTCGAGCTGCACCTCGTCAAGGAGTTCCTGCGCGAGGCGATCCACCTCGCGCTGCGCCCGCAGGGCCGGATCATCCCCTCGCCGGTCGACGGCAAGGAGAACCGCGTCTACACCGTCCCGGTGGGCGTGGTCGGCGTGATCAGCCCCTTCAACTTCCCGCTCCTGCTCTCCCTCAAGTCGGTGGCCCCCGCCCTGGCGTTGGGCAACGGCGTGGTCCTCAAGCCGCACCAGAACACCCCGATCGTCGGTGGTTCCCTGGTCGCGAAGATCTTCGAGGACGCGGGCCTGCCGGGCGGACTCCTGAACGTCGTCATCACGGACATCGCCGAGATCGGCGACGCGTTCATCGAGCACCCGATCCCGAAGGTCATCTCCTTCACCGGCTCCGACAAGGTCGGCCGCCACGTCGCGACCGTCTGCGCCTCGCAGTTCAAGCGCGCGGTGCTCGAACTCGGCGGCAACAGCGCGATCGTGGTCCTCGACGACGCCGACATCGACTACGCGGTCGACGCGGCGGTCTTCAGCCGCTACGTCCACCAGGGCCAGGTCTGCATGGCCGCGAACCGTGTCCTGGTCGACCGGTCGATCGCCGACGAGTTCACCGAGAAGTTCGTCACCAAGGTCAAGTCCCTCAAGGTCGGCGACCCGCGCGACCCGCAGACGGTCATCGGCCCGGTCATCAACTCCCAGCAGGCGGACGCCCTTTCGGGTGTCGTCGAGCAGGCGATCGCCGAGGGCGCGACGGCTCTGGTCCACGGCACGACCACCGACAACCTGGTCGCCCCCTCGGTCCTCACCGACCTCCCCGCCGGCTCGGACCTCCTCCGCCAGGAGGTCTTCGGCCCGGTCGCCTTCCTCATCCCGTTCGACGGCGAGGAGGAGGCCGTCAGCATCGTCAACGACACGCCGTACGGCCTGAGCGGCGCCGTCCACACCGGCGACATCGAGCGCGGCGTGAACTTCGCCAAGCAGATCGACACGGGCATGTTCCACGTCAACGACGGCACCGTCCACGACGAGCCGATCGTCCCCTTCGGCGGCGAGAAGGCCTCCGGCCTGGGCCGCCTCAACGGCGAGTCGATGCTGGACGCGTTCACCAGCCTGAAGTGGATCTCGGTGCAGCACGGGCGGAGCGGGTTCCCGTTCTAGACCCGTTCTAGACATGTGCTTCCGGCGGTCCATTGAGGACAGAACCTGACCTCGATTGCCCGTAGCTTCGTCGGTGTCGGGCAGGGGGACGCGCTCCCTGCCGGCACCGGCGAAAGGTGAAGGCCATGGTCACGCACGTACCCGCGGAGGCACAGGGCGACGAGCGCGGGGCGCTGCTCTCGTTCATCGAGGAGCAGCGGGGCGGTATCCGCAGGGCGTTGCTCGGGCTGACCGAGGAGCAGGCCGCGAGCAAACCGAGCGCGAGCGAACTCTCCCTCTCCGGGCTGCTCAAGCACTGCGCCGAGGTCGAGCAGGGCTGGATTGCGCGGGCGAGGCAGGAGCCGCCGGCGGTTCAGCGGGACGAGACCAACTGGCACGAGACGTTCCAGCTGGTCGACGGGGAGACCGTGGAGTCCCAACTCGCTTACTGGGAGAAGGTCGCCGCCGAGACGGAGGCGTACATCCGCTCGGTGCCCAGCCTCGACGAGACCTTCCCGCTGCCGGACCAGCCCTGGTTCCCCGAGGGGCGTGTCTCCGTGCGGTGGGTGTGCCTGCACCTGATCCGCGAGACCGCCCGGCACGCCGGTCACGCCGACATCGTCCGCGAGTCCCTCGACGGCGCCACCGCGTTCGAGCTGGTCGCGAAGGAACGGGGCACGACAGGGGGCTGACCTCCCGGGTTCTACGCTGGTCCCATGTCAGCGATCCGTCTTCTCGTGCTCAACGCCGTGCGCCAGCACGGGCGGGCCCACGGTTACCAGGTGCGCAACGACCTGGAGTACTGGGGCGCGCACGAGTGGTCCAACGCCAAGCCCGGCTCGATCTACCACGCACTCAAGCAGCTGGCCAAGCAGGGTTTCCTGCATGCCCATGAGATCGCGCCGTCCACCGTCGGGGGCCCGCCGCGCACGGAGTACGAAATCACCGACGGGGGCAATGAGGAGTACTTCCGGCTGCTGCGCGAGGCGCTGTCGTCGTACGACCAGCAGATGGACGTGAAGTCGGCCGCCATCGGGGGAATCGTCGACCTGCCCAGGGCCGAGGTGGTGGCGCTGCTCAAGGAGCGCACCCGGGGTATCGACCAGTGGCGGGCCTCGGTCACCGAGCACTACATCCCCGAGGCCGGGCCCGAACAGCTGGGCCACATCGGCGAGATCATGAACCTCTGGGTCCACACGGCCGACGCCGAGGCCGCGTGGACCCAGGGGCTGATCGAGCGCATCAAGGGCGGGGCGTACACCTTCGCGGGGGAGGGTGAGCCGTTCGTCGGTGTCCTGAGGGACGACGAGGAGAACCCGTACGCGACGGGGGAGCGGCATCCCGGGGACGTCCACTAATCAAGTTTGACTAACGAGGATCGTCGGGGTTACTTTCGAGCACGTAGTCAAGTTTGACTAGCGAAGGGGTGTCCAGTGGCCGACGCGGCGATCATCGTCGAGGACGCGCACAAGACG
>NZ_JBXVPZ010000534.1:0-6096 GCF_057961495.1 Streptomyces sp. P5F9
CGGCCGGGGGTCTGGGGGCGGAGCCCCCAGGGACGGGCGGCAGGCGACAAAGGGGCAGCCCGCCGACGGGGGAAGATCGGCGGGCTGCCATCGTGCCGCAGTGGCTCTATGACTTCGTGACGTCAGTGGACCGAGTGCTCCTCCAGCGGGAACGCCCCGCCCACGACATCCTCCGCGAACGCCTTCGCCGCGTTGCCCATGACCGCCCGCAGATCGGCGTACTGCTTCACGAACTTGGGCATCCGGCCGCCCGTCAGACCCAACATGTCGGTCCACACCAGGACTTGGGCGTCGGTCTCCGCCCCCGCCCCGATCCCGACCGTAGGAATGTGCAGCACCCGAGTCACCTCGGCCGCCAACTCCGCCGGAACCAGCTCAAGGACAACAGCGAACGCCCCCGCGTCCTGCACGGACTTCGCGTCCCGCAGCAACTGCTGGGCCGCCTCCTCGCCCCGCCCCTGCACCCGGTACCCCATCGAGTTCACGGACTGCGGGGTGAGCCCGATGTGCGCCATCACCGGAATCCCGGACTCGACCAGCAACCGGATCTGCTCGTGCGACCGCTCGCCGCCCTCCAGCTTCACGGCGCCGACCCCGGCCTCCTTCACCAGCCGGGTCGCCGAGCGCAGCGCCTGCACCGGACCCTCCTGGTAGGAACCGAAGGGCAGGTCCGCGACGATCAGGGCGCGGCTCGTGCCCCGTACGACGGCCGCGGACAGCATGGCCATCTCGTCCAGCGTGACGGGCACGGTCGACTCGTACCCGAGGTGACAGTTGCCCGCCGAGTCCCCGACGAGCATGACCGGGATCCCGGCCTCGTCGAAGACGGACGCGGTCATCGCGTCGTAGGCGGTGAGCATGGGCCACTTCTCGCCGCGTTCCTTGGCGAGGGCGATGTCCCGGACGGTGATACGACGTGTGCCCTTGCCTCCGTACAGCGCCTTGCTGCCGTCGGAGGAGCTGTTCTTCCCAGCCTGGGCAGCCGAAAGCTGCGTCATTGCAACGGCTCCTTCAGTCATCTTGAGGCACCCTTACGGCGTCCCCAGATCCCCTCCATGGTGGCACCTCGTGCCACAGAGGGCCAGAGGGACCCCAGTCACCCGCGTCACGTGAGGAAGCATGCGTAAGGAGGCATACGTAAGGCCTGAGTAAAATATTTACGATACGGCACGGTCCCGTATCGTAATTAGCCCGCGGCTCCCTAGTCTGGACCGCATGACCACTCCACCCGTCCCCGGCACCCGGATACCCGAAGCGGTGCACCGCCGCCGCTGGGCCATCCTCGGCGTGCTGATGCTGAGCCTGCTCATCGTGGTGCTCGACAACTCGATCCTCAACGTCGCCATCAAGACCATCTCCACCCCGGCCCCGACCGGCCTGGGCGCGACACAGAGCGAGCTGGAGTGGGCGATCAACGCCTACACGCTCGTCTTCGCCGGCCTGCTGTTCACCGCGGGCCTGCTCGGTGACCGGATCGGCCGCAAGAAGGTCCTCCTCGGCGGGCTCGTCGTGTTCGGCATCGGCTCCGCGCTGGCCGCCGAGTCCGGCTCGCCTGACCAGCTCATCGGCTACCGCGCCCTGATGGCCCTCGGCGCCGCCTTCGTGATGCCCGCCACCCTCGCCGTCCTCATGAACGTCTTCGAGCGCGACGAGCAGCCCAAGGCCATCGGCATCTGGGCCGGCGGCGTCGGCCTCGCCATCGCCATCGGCCCGATCACCGGCGGCGTGCTCCTCGACCACTTCTGGTGGGGCTCGGTCTTCCTGATCAACGTCCCGATCGTGCTGATCGCCCTCGCCCTGATGATCTGGCTGGTCCCCGACTCCCGCGACCCCAAGCCCGGCCGCCTCGACCCGGTCGGCGTCGTCCTGTCCGTCGTGGGCCTCGTCCTGTTGGTCTACGGCATCATCGAGGGCGGCGAGCTCGCCGACTTCACGGCGCCCAAGGTGCTGGCGACGATCATCGCCGGTGTCGTCGTGCTCGCCGGGTTCGTCTGGTTCGAGAAGCGCAGCGACCACCCGTCGATCGACGTCACGTACTTCAAGAACAAGGTGTTCTCGGCTGCGATCGCCGCCATCGCGCTGGTCTTCTTCGCGCTGATGGGCGTGACCTTCTTCTCGGTCTTCTACACCCAGAGCGTGCGCGGCTACTCGCCGTTGCAGACCGGCCTGTTGATGCTGCCGCTGGCCGCCGCGCAGATGATCTTCGCGCCGCGGGCCCGGCTGGTCGTCAACCGGTTCGGCAACCGGATCACGACCGGCGTCGGCCTGCTGCTGCTCGCCGGGATGCTCGCAGCCTTCGCGACCCTCAAGGCGGACACGCCGATCTGGATCCTGGAGGTCATCTTCTTCCTCATGGGCGTCGGCATGGCCCACGTCATGACCCCGACCAGCGTCGTCATCATGCAGGCACTGCCGCGCGAGAAGGCAGGCTCCGCGTCCGCGCTGAGCAACACCTTCCGCCAGGTCGGCGGCGCCCTCGGCATCGCCGTCCTCGGCTCGGTGCTGTCCACGGCGTACCGCAACGGCATCGAGGGCAAGCTCGGCTCGGTCCCGGCCGCCCTGCGCGACACCGCCGGCGAGTCCATCGAGGCCACGCTCGGTGTCGCCGCGAAGCTCGGCCCGCAGGGCAGGGCCCTGGTCACCCCGGCCAACGACGCCTTCCTGCACGCCATGCACGTCACGGCTCTGTGCGGCACGGGCGTCGCGGTCATCGGCGCCGTAGTGGCGTTCCTCTTCCTGCCCGGCAGGCCTCCGGTCCCTCAGGAGGGCAAGGAGGAGCCGGAGTTGGTCGTCGTAGGGGAATAGCGACGACAATCGCCTGAGACGGGAACGGGGGGAACAGCGGAAGGGACGGAGTGAAGTGAGCCTTGCCGACAGTGGCACCGCCACCGGCACCGGTACCGACAAGGGCACCGGCAGCGGGACCCGGCCGTGCGCGCCCACGAGGGGACGCCCGCGCAGCGAGGCCGTCGAACGGGCCATCACGGAGGGGGTGATGAAGCTCCTGGAGGACGGCGTGCCACTGGCCGAACTCTCCATCGAGCGCATCGCCCGCACCGCCGGTGTCGGCAAGGCCACCATCTACCGCCGCTGGCCGGGCAAGGAGGAGTTGTTCGTCGACGTCGTCCGCGAGGCCGAGCCGCACGACCCCGAACTGCCCGGTATCTCCCTGCGCGACGACCTCGTCGCCATGATGGAACAGCTGCGCCAGCGCGGCCTGATGACCCGGTCCTCGGCGCTCCTGCACAACGTGTACGCGCAGATGAAGAGCGCACCGAAGGTGTGGGCCGCCTACCACGCGACCGTAGTGGAACCCCGCCGCCGCAAGCAGGTCGACCTCCTGCGCCGGGCCCAGGAGAACGGCGAACTCCGCACCGACATCGACGCCGAGCTGATGAACGACATGCTGGTCGGCCCGATGCTCCTGCGCACCGTCATGCGCGCCGACGCGGACCTCCCCGAGGGCCTGTCGGAACTCCTCGTGGACACGGTGCTGGTGGCTCTACGACCCGTCAGGCCGGCCAACTGAGTAACCGTCCGAATGTGCGCGTTCCGTCACAGAAGCCGCTGTGGCCGCGCGTGTTCGGAACTCCGGACGCCGACTTGTTCGTCCTCCTGCCCGTACGGCCGTCATGGGACGGCGGATCGGAACCGATCATCCCCTAGGGTCGTAGGCGCGGGGACGATGGTGTGCACGGCAGGTAGTGAGGCGACGGTATGGCACAGCAGGCGTATGTGACGGAGACGGACGGCGGCGGCTCGGGGGACGAGCCGCGTGGATCCCGGCT
This sequence comes from Streptomyces sp. P5F9, assembly GCF_057961495.1. Lineage (NCBI taxonomy): Bacteria > Bacillati > Actinomycetota > Actinomycetes > Kitasatosporales > Streptomycetaceae > Streptomyces > Streptomyces sp. P5F9. The sequence continues at coordinate 3,789 of NZ_JBXVPZ010000534.1, forward strand.
TCGGCGCCTGTGGAACAGACTGGCCGGCGGCTGGCGCGGCGATCCGAGGATCTGGCGCCGGGGCATGGTTCTCGCCGCACTGGCGATCGTCCTCGCCCTCGTCATGTTCCTGCACTCACGCATCCCGAACCGGATCGGCAACCTCGGCAGCCTCACGGAGACGTTCCTGCCGTGGTTCGGGCTCGCGATCCCGGTCCTCCTGATCCTCGGCCTGGTCCGGAAGTCCGCGACCGCGCTCATCGCCGTGGTCCTCCCGACGATCGTGTGGGTGAACCTCTTCGGCGGGCTGCTGCTCAGCGACAAGACCGGCACCGGCGGCGACCTGACGGTAGCCACGCACAACGTCAACGCGGAGAACCCCGACCGGTCCGGTACGGCCCGTGACGTGGCCGCGTCCGGCGCGGACGTCCTCGCCCTGGAAGAACTGACGGCCTCGGCGGTCCCGACGTACGAGAAGGCACTCGCGTCGACGTACAAGTACCACGCGGTCGAGGGCACGGTCGGGCTGTGGAGCAAGTACCCGATGAGCGGCATCAAGGCCGTGGACATAAAGCTGGGCTGGACGCGCGCGATGCGCGCCACCGTCGCGACCCCCGAGGGACAGATCGCGGTCTACGTCGCCCACCTCCCCTCGGTGCGGGTGAAGATCGAGGCCGGCTTTACGGCCCGGCAGCGGGACACGAGCGCCGACGCGCTGGGTGAGGCCATCGCCGCCGAGCCGCTCAAGCGGAAGATCCTCCTCGGCGACCTCAACGGCACGATGAACGACCGCTCGCTGAACGCCGTCACCTCCCAGATGCGCTCCACGCAGGGCGCGGCGGGCAGCGGCTTCGGGTTCAGCTGGCCGGCGTCGTTCCCGATGGCGCGGATCGACCAGATCATGGTCCAGGGCGTCGAACCGGTGACGTCGTGGACCCTCCCGAAGACGGGCAGCGACCATCTCCCGATCGCGGCCCGTGTGAACCTCGACACGAGCTCTTAACCTCGTGGAATAGCGGGCCTGGGAGTCTTTGTTCCGTAACTGAACTTAAGCTCGGTCGTACGGAACTCCGCTCTCCCTCGAAAGGCACAGGCACTTCCATGCCCCTGGCCCTGCTCGCTCTGGCCGTCGGCGCTTTCGGTATCGGCACCACCGAATTCGTGATCATGGGCCTCCTGCCCGAGGTCGCGGACGACCTGCACGTCTCCATCCCCACGGCGGGCCACCTGGTCTCGGCGTACGCGCTGGGCGTCGTCATCGGCGCCCCGCTCCTCGCCGCGGTCACGGCCCGCCTGTCCCGCCGCACGGTCCTGATCGGCCTGATGGCGCTGTTCGTGGCGGGCAACGTCCTCTCGGCCTTCGCCGCGAACTACGACTACCTCCTCGCGGCCCGCTTCCTGAGCGGCCTGCCGCACGGCGCCTTCTTCGGCGTAGGGGCGGTTGTCGCCACGACCATGGTCGCGCCCGAACGCAAGGCCCGCTCCGTCTCCCTGATGTTCCTGGGCCTCACGGTCGCCAACATCGTGGGCGTACCGGCGGCCACGCTGATGGGCCAACACCTGGGCTGGCGGGCCACGTTCCTCGGCGTCAGCGTGATCGGCGTAGCGGCGATAGCGTCGTTGGCCCTGCTGATCCCGCACGACCACGCACACGCTCCTGCCGTGGGCCTGCGCCGCGAACTGGCGGCGCTTCGCTCCCTCCCGGTCTGGCTGGCACTGGGCACGACGGTGGCGGGCTTCGGCGCGCTCTTCTCGGCCTACAGCTACATCACCCCGATGCTGACGGACGCGGCGGGCTTCGCGGAGGGCAGCGTGACACTGCTGTTGGCCCTGTTCGGCGTGGGCGCCACGGCAGGCAACCTGGTTGGCGGCCGCCTGGCGGACCACTCCCTCCGCGGCACGCTGTTCGGCGGCCTGACGTCCCTGGCGGCGGTCCTGGCCCTGTTCCCCCTCCTGATGAGGACGGAGTGGACGGCGGCATTGGCGGTCGTCCTCCTGGGCATGGCGGCGTTCGTGACGGGCTCCCCGCTCCAGCTGATGGTGATGGAGAAGGCGGCGGCAGGCCCGTCCCTGGCCTCCTCCGCAAACCAGGCAGCCTTCAACTTGGCCAACGCGGGCGGCGCTTGGATCGGCGGCCTGGCATTGGCCGCAGGCTTCGGCGCTACGTCGCCTGCGCTGGCCGGCGCGGTCCTGGCCGTGCTGGGACTGGGAGTTGCCGCGACGGCGTGGAGTGTCGACCGGGGCCGTGCGGTACCGGGGCGCGAGCGTGTGGTCGCGGCCCACGTACCGGAACAGGCACCGGCGTTGCACCCCTGACCTCTGCCCACCC
>NZ_JBXVPZ010000535.1:0-6094 GCF_057961495.1 Streptomyces sp. P5F9
GGATCCGGGGGATCGTCTCTGCCGCCTTCTGGGCGTGGGTCTGACCCACGCCCGTGGTTCTCCATCGTCCGGTCGCCACCCTTGCGCTCGATTGTCACCACCCGATGAGTGTTGGCATGGACCCGCGCCACCCCGGATGACTGAACAGAAGTCAGCAGTTATCGGACGCTTTCTGAGCGTTTCTGCAGGGACTGATCGACTGTGGGACCGTCCCTGTTCCTCTCGTGCCGACTTCGTGAACTCTTCGGGTAGTACGTAGCATCCAGCGCATGGAGCCCCGCCTGCTGCACGACGTCACCGACTCGGTCGCCACCGTCGTCGTCCACCATCCCGGCAAGCGCAACGCGATGACCGCCGAGATGTGGCGGGCGCTGCCGCCGCTGCTCGACACCCTGGCCGCCGATCCGGGCGTACGGGCGCTCGTGCTGACCGGTGAGGGCGGGACGTTCTGCGCCGGGGCCGACATCTCCACGCTGCGAGGGTCGGCGGGTGAGGCGCAGGGGCTGGCGGTGCTCGCGGAGGAGGCGCTCGCGGCGTTCCCGAAGCCGACGCTGGCGGCCATTCGCGGTCATTGTGTGGGCGGCGGGGTGCAGTTGGCGGCGGCCTGCGATCTGCGGTTCGCCGAGGAGGGAGCTCTGTTCGGGGTGACGCCGGCGAAGCTCGGGATCGTGTATCCGGCGTCCGCGACACGGCGGTTGGTGTCGCTGGTGGGTCCCGGGACCGCCAAGTACCTGCTGTTCTCGGGCGAGTTGATCGATGCGGAACGGGCGCTGCGCACCGGGTTCGTCGACGAGCTGCTCTCCGAGGGCGAACTCGCCAAGCGGGTCGCGGAGTTCACCCGGGTGCTGGTCTCCCGCTCGCAGTTGACGCAGGCGTCGGCGAAGGAGTTCGCCAACGGGCGTACGGACAGGGACGGTTACTGGGCCGAGCAGGTGCGCGGCAGCGGCGACACCGCGGAGGGCGTCGCCGCGTTCCTGGAGCGCCGGGCGCCGCGCTTCACCTGGACCGCGTCAGGGTCTGCTTCAGGGACTGCTTCAGGGACTGCTTCAGGATGAAGCGGCTGCCCGCGCGGAGCTTCTCGACGAGGTGCGCGGGCGCCTTCTCCGGGGACCCCGCGTCGTAGGGCGGCTGCGGGTCGTACTCGGTCAACAGCTGTACGGCCTGGGCGTGTTCGTCGCCCGCGATCCGGCCGAGCAGGGTGAGCCCCATGTCGATGCCTGAGGAGACACCGGCCGCGGTGACGTACTTGCCGTCGGTCACCACCCGTTCCCCCGTGGGCTCGGCACCGAACTGCTTCAGGTGGTCCAGGGCGAGCCAGTGGGAGGTCGCGCGGCGGCCCTGGAGCAGTCCGGCGGCGGCCAGCAGCAGGGAGCCCGTGCACACCGAGGTCGTCCATGTGGTCGTGGCGTCGGCGGTGCGCAGCCAGTCCAGGAGGGTCGCGTTCTCCATCTGCGGGGTCTGGCCGGGGCCGCCCGGGACGACCACGATGTCGGGGTTCGGTACGTCGGCGAGGGTGCGGTCGGCTACGAGCGCCAGGTTTCCGGTTTCGTTGCGGACGGGGCCGGTCCGCTCGGCGACGAAGACGGTCTCCGAGTCCGGGAGGCGGCCGAGGGTCTCGTAGGGGCCCACCGCGTCCAGGGCGGTGAAGCGGTCGAAGAGGACGATGGCGATCTGCATCGGGGCCTTTCGTGATCGGCGGATGTTGGATGCGGTTCAGCTGACTCGGCGGTTGAGGTGGCGGACGGGGAGGCGAGGTTCAGGTGGTTCGTTCACTGCGGGTGAGTGGGGGCTGGTCGCGCAGTTCCCCGCGCCCCTAAAGGGGCGCTTTCCGCACCGGTGTCGCCCGTGCACTCGGTGCCGGGTGGAAGCGGCGGCGGTACTCGGCCGGGGAAGCACCGAGAGCCTTGAAGAATGCGCGGCGCATGGACTCGGGGGTGCCGTAGCCGCTGGCGCGGGAGATCTGCTCGATGCCATCGCCGGTGTCCTCCAGGAGGCGGCGGGCGTGTTCGAGGCGGACGCGGTCGACGTAGCGGCCGGGGGTCATGCCGGTCTCGGACTGGAAGGCGCGGGCGAAGTGGCGGGGCGAGAGGCGGGCGCGGGTGGCGAGGGAGTCGACGCTCAGGTCGCCGTCGGGGTGCTCGGTGATCCACTGCTGGACCTCGCGCAAGGGCTCCCGCTGGGCCGTCTGGGCGGCGAGCTGGGCGCTGAACTGGGCCTGGTTCCCCGGCCGGCGCAGGAACACGACCAGGTGGCGGGCGATGGTCAGCGCGGTGTCCCGGCCCAGGTCCTCCTCGACCAGGGCGAGGGCGAGATCGATGCCCGAGGTGACACCGGCCGAGGTGGAGACGGGGCCGTCGCGGACGTAGATCGGGTCCGGGTCGACCTCAACGGTGGGATGGTCGCGGGCGAGCTTCGCGCAGTACGCCCAGTGCGTGGTGGCCCGGCGACGGTCCAGGAGGCCCGCCTCGGCAAGCAGGATCGCCCCGGTGCACACGGAGACCAGCCGCTCCGCGCGCGGCCCGTGCGCGCGCAGCCAGTCGGTCACACGCGGGTCCGGGCCGCGCGCGCCCGGGCCGCCGGGGACGAGGAGCGTGTGCGGGGCGGGCGCGTCGGCGAGGGCCGTGTCCGGTACGACGGTCAGGCCGCTGGACGTGCGCACCGGGCCGCCGTCCAGGGAGGCCGTACGGATGCGATAGGTCCCCGGGACTTGTGTTTCGGCGCCCGCGAAGACCTCCACGGGGCCGGTGACATCGAGGCTCTGGACGTCGTCGAAGAGGACCACCAGGACGGTTCGCATGCCGTCGATTCTTCGTGCTCCGCGCGATGGCCGCAATGACGGGTACCCCACCTTTCCTGCCATCCGTAGCCCACCCCTGGAGTCCGTACCGACCAGTCGGTAACGTGGCCGTCATGACTACCGCCGCCGTCGATCACCGTGCCGGGCGCCGCTGCCACAACGCGCTCAACTCCCTGCACGCCACGCTCTACTTCTCGCCCGACCTGGGGACGGAGTTCGGCGCGCTCGGAGTCACGCACCCCGGGGCCGTCAACTTCGCCGTACGGGCGGCGGCGATGGGCCCGGTCGGTCCCGGCACGGTGACGGCGGCCTTCTACAACTACAAGTACGACCTCGTGGCCCGGCACGTGCCCGCCGTGTGGGAGACCGCCTCCCCGGAGCAGTGCCTCCACGCACGCGCGCGTGCCGTCGACGCGACCCTGCGGCGCCTGCTCGGCGAGGACGCCGTGGCGTCGGAGGAGATGGCGGAGGCGGCGCGGCTGGCACTGCGGGCGACTGAAGCGTGCTCGCGTCCCGCCCGGCCCCTGTACGCGGCCCACGCCGATCTGCCGCTCCCCGAGGAGCCGCACCTCGCCTACTTCCACGCGGCCACGCTGCTGCGCGAGCACCGCGGCGACGGTCACCTGGCCGTCCTGATGTCCGCCGGGCTCGACGGCCTGGAGGCCGTGGTCACCCACACCGCGACCGGCAAGGGCATGGCCCCGAAGTGGGTGTTCGGCACGCGCGGGTGGAACCAGGACGAGTGGGACGCCGCTTCGGGACGGCTCCGGGAGCGCGGACTGCTTGACAGGGACGGCGAGTTGACGGAAGCGGGGGTCGCGCTGCGCGCCGAGATCGAGGCGGAGACGGACCGGCTGGACCGGGCGCCGTACGAGCATCTGGGCGCCGCGGGGGTCGTACGTCTGACCGAACTGGCGACCGGGTTCGCGCGGCTCGCGCTCGCGGCCGGGGCGTTTCCCCGGGATCTGCTCGGCAAGAGCTAGGCACCGGACCCGCAGGACAGCGCCCTGATCCCCGGTTGTCGGTGCCACCTGCCACAATTGCCGCGCAACCTCAGTGGAGAAGGCGGTACGGGCGTGACGACACCCCTCGTAGGGTCCATCGAAGGCAGGATCGCCGAGGAGCTCGGCGTACGGGAGCGGCAGGTGAAGGCTGCCGTCGAGCTGCTCGACGGCGGTTCGACGGTTCCCTTCATCGCCCGCTACCGCAAGGAAGCGACCGAGATGCTCGACGACGCGCAGCTGCGCACGCTCGAAGAGCGGCTGCGGTATCTGCGGGAGCTGGAGGAGCGGCGGACCGCGATCCTCGAATCGGTGCGCGAGCAGGGCAAGCTCACCGGGGAGTTGGAGGCGCAGATCCGCGCCGCCGAGACCAAGGCGCGGCTTGAGGACATCTACCTGCCCTACAAGCCCAAGCGGCGCACCAAGGCGCAGATCGCGCGCGAGGCGGGTCTGGAACCGCTCGCGGAGGGGCTGTTGGGCGACCCGAGCGTGGAACCGCTGGCCGCTGCCGCCGCGTTCGTCGACGCCGACAAGGGTGTCGCCGATCCGCAGGCCGCTCTCGACGGCGCGCGGGCGATCCTCACCGAGCGGTTCTCGGAGGACGCTGACCTGATCGGCGAGCTGCGTGAGCGGATGTGGGGGCGCGGGCGCCTCGCCGCGAAGGTACGGGACGGCAAGGAGGAGGCGGGCGCCAAGTTCGCCGACTACTTCGACTTCTCGGAGCCGTTCACGGCGCTGCCCTCGCACCGCATCCTCGCGATGCTGCGCGGCGAGAAGGAGGACGTCCTCGATCTCGTCCTGGAGCCCGAGGAGGACACCGAGGGGCCTTCCTCCTACGAGGGGATGGTCGCCCACCGCTTCCAGGTCCTCGACCGGGGACGTCCGGGCGACAAGTGGCTTCAGGACACGGTCCGTTGGGCGTGGCGCACCCGCATCCTCGTGCACCTCGGCATCGACCTGCGGCTGCGGCTGCGGACGGCCGCCGAGGACGAGGCGGTCAACGTCTTCGCATCGAACCTGCGGGACCTGCTGCTCGCCGCCCCGGCCGGCACGCGCGCGACGCTGGGGCTGGACCCCGGTTTCCGTACGGGCGTGAAGGTGGCCGTCGTCGACGCGACCGGCAAGGTCGTCGCCACGGACGTGATCTACCCGCACGTCCCGGCCAACAAGTGGGACGACGCCCTCGCCAAGCTGGCTCGGCTCTCCGCGCAGCACTCGGTCGAGCTGATCGCGATCGGCAACGGCACGGCGTCCCGCGAGACGGACAAGCTCGCCGGTGAACTCATCACCAAGCACCCGGAGTTGAACCTCACCAAGGTGATGGTGTCCGAGGCCGGCGCGTCCGTGTACTCGGCGTCCGCGTTCGCCTCGCAGGAACTGCCCGACATGGACGTGTCGTTGCGCGGCGCCGTCTCCATCGCGCGCCGACTCCAGGACCCGCTCGCGGAGTTGGTGAAGATCGACCCCAAGTCGATCGGGGTCGGCCAGTACCAGCACGACCTGTCCGAGGTGAAGCTGTCACGTTCGCTGGACGCGGTGGTCGAGGACTGTGTGAACGGCGTCGGCGTGGACGTCAACACGGCCTCCGCGCCGCTGCTTTCCCGCGTCTCCGGCATCACCTCCGGGCTCGCCGAGAACATCGTGTCGCACCGCGACGCCAACGGCCCGTTCAAGTCGCGTACGCAGCTGAAGAACGTGGCACGGCTCGGCCCGAAGGCCTACGAGCAGTGCGCGGGCTTCCTGCGCATCCGCGGCGGCGACGACCCGCTCGACTCCTCCAGCGTGCACCCCGAGGCGTATCCGGTGGTGCGGCGGATGGTGAAGACGGCGGGCAGCGAGGTGGCGTCGCTCATCGGCAACACGTCGGTGCTGCGCTCGCTGAAGCCGACCGAGTTCGTGGACGAGACGTTCGGTCTGCCCACCGTGACCGACATCCTGAAGGAGTTGGAGAAGCCGGGGCGCGACCCTCGGCCGGCGTTCAAGACGGCCACGTTCAAGGACGGCGTCGAGAAGATCTCCGACCTCGCCCCCGGGATGGTTCTGGAGGGTGTCGTCACGAACGTCGCCGCGTTCGGGGCGTTCATCGACGTCGGGGTCCACCAGGACGGTCTGGCGCACGTTTCCGCCCTGTCGAAGACGTTCGTCAAGGACCCGCGGGATGTGGTGAAGCCGGGTGACATCGTCAAGGTGAAGGTCCTCGACGTGGACATCCCGCGGAAGCGGATCTCGTTGACGCTGCGGCTCGACGACGAGGCGGTGGCCTCCGGCGGTGAGCGGGGACAGCAGGGTGGGGGTG
>NZ_JBXVPZ010000536.1:0-6088 GCF_057961495.1 Streptomyces sp. P5F9
CCCGCCCCCTCCTTCCCCTCTTTCCACCAAGCCGCCGATCCGCTCGCGGAGCGTCCGCGCGTCGAGGCCGTGGGCGGTGAGGTGTTCGGCGACGGTGCCGTAGCGCCGGAGTTCGGCCTTGCCGACGCCCAGGCCGAGCACACGGTGGGGCACGTCGGCGAGTGCGTCGTTGGCGGCTGCTGTCGAGGTGCCCGCCAGATATGGCTCGACGAGGACGACGTCCGTCCCGGCATCGCGCGTGGCGGCGCGCAACGCGTCCGCGTCGAAGGGCCGGACGGTCGTCGCGTACAGGACGGTGACGTCGAGGCCCTCCGTCGCGGTGAGGACGGTGTCGAGCATCGGTCCGACGGCGACGACCACACCGGAGCGGCCCTGGCGGACGGTGAGGAAGTGGGCGCCGTCGACCGGGAGAGCCTCGGCGTTCGACTGGACGGACAGCCGTACGTACACCTTGTCGTCGCCCGCCGCGACCGCGTGCCGTAGGAGGGTCTCGGCCTCGTCCGGGTGGCCCGGCACGTGCACGGTCCAGCCGTCCAGGGTGTCGAGGAGGGCCACGTCGCCCGGAGCCATGTGCGTGAACCCACCGGCCGGCCAGTCGAAGGAGGCCGCCGCGCTCACCAGGACCGCGCCGACGTCCTGGTGTCCGAGGTCCAGCTTGACCTGCTCGAAGGGGCGCTCGACGAGGAAGCTCGCGAAGGTGTGCACGACCGGGCGCATCCCGGTCAGGGCGAGTCCCGCGCCCGCCCCGACGAGGAGCTGCTCGCAGATGCCGACGTTGATCACCCGGTCGGGGTGCCGCAGTCGGGCGTCCGCGAAGCCGTCCTTGCCGATCTCGGCGAGCACGACCGCGACGCGCGGGTCCTCGTCGAGCAGCCGGGAGACGACCGGGGCGAAACGGTCACGCATGGTGTCCATGGAGAGCCTTTCTCGATGTGCCGGTGGGGGGAGGGACGATCAGGCGGACTTCGGCTCCACCCGGGCCACGACCACATGCGGTCGGCCGGGGTGCGGCGTGGTGAAGGCGGCGTACAGCGCTTCGTGGTCACGGCCGTCGACCGTCACCGCGGACCAGCCCGCGGCCTCGAAGCGGGCGGCGATACCGCCGGGCCGGGCATGGCTCGCGGAGGAGTTGTCGACGACGACGGTGTGCAGCCGGTCCAGTCCGGCGGGCCCGGCGAAGGCGATGGCCTCGTGGTTGCTGCCCTCGTCCAGTTCGGCGTCCCCGACCAGCACCCAGACCCGCGGTTCGGTACGTCCCTGGGCGCGCAGCCCGAGTGCCGTCCCGACGGCGATCGGCAGCCCGTGCCCCAGCGACCCGCTGCCGATCTCCGCGCCCGGCACCAGCACCCGGTCGGGATGGTGCCCGAGCGGCGAGTCGTAGGAGCCGAAGTCCGGGAGCCACTCCACCGGTACGAACCCCTTGGCGGCCAGCACGGCGTAGTAGGCCATGGGCCCGTGCCCCTTGGACAGCAGGAACCGGTCCCGTTCGGGGTCGTCCATCCGCTCCGGGCCGACCCGTAGCACCCGGTCGTAGAGCACCCACAGCACGTCCAGCGTGGAGGTCGCCGCCGGACCGTGCTTCTCGTCGCCGGTCATCAGCCCCATGAGCCGGGGCAGGTCGCCGTGCGTGTACGGGCGGCTGTGTTCCGTGGTGGTCGTCGTCATGCGGACGATCGTGCAACCTCAACCAAACTTCAGGTCAAGCGGCGCGGTTGGAGTCGGCCGCAAGTGACCCCGGCCCCGAATAAAGGCGTGCGCGATCATCGACGCGAGTGCGGTATTGTTTCCATGCGCGTTCAACCAGGGGAAACCCCAGGTCAGACGGGCAGCGGGACGTGGCGCAGCTTGGTAGCGCACTTGACTGGGGGTCAAGGGGTCGCAGGTTCAAATCCTGTCGTCCCGACCAGCTTTGATGCAGGTCGGAGGCCGTTCTCTCCTTTGGGGGAGGGCGGCTTTTCGCGTTCCTGGAGGGCTGGTGGTCGCAGTGTGGTCGCAGGCCGGATCTGGGGACGGCTCGCGGGGGAGCGGGACCCGGGCGAGGCGGGGGAGCGGAGCCGGTTGAGGGCTTCGCGCAGCCGCTGGATGTGGTCGCGTGGTGAGCGCGGCCGCTTCGGCCGGGCCTGGCGGTCGGCTCTTTGTTCGGCCCGGGTGAGGGTGTGCTGGATGGTGTCGACGGCTTCGCGGGCGGCTTGCCGGGTGAGGTGGCTGTAGATGTTGGCCGTGGTTGACAGGGTGGAGTGGCGCAGGGTCTTGGAGACCACGGCGAGCGGAACTCCGGCGGTGATGGTGAGGGTGGCGGCCAGGTGGCGCAGGTCGTGAACGGTCACCCGGGGGACGTCGGCTTCGTCGGACAGTTGCCGGAGCCGGTCGAGGACGGAGCGCGGCCGCAGGGGCCGGCCGTCGGGTCGGCAGAAGACCAGTCCGGTGAACGGATCGCTCGGGTTGCTGTGGGTTCGGGCGCTGGAGCGGGCCCGGTGTTGGAGGGCGGCGGCGACGCGGGGTGAGATGGCGACCCAGTTCTTGCTGGAGCGGGTCTTGGGCGCGGTGATGACGAGCCGATTGTTGTCGATCGCGGAGAGCGTGCAGCGCACATACAACACACCTTCGGTGAGGTGGATGTCGTCCCAGTGCAGGCCGAGGGCTTCGCCTTTGCGCAGGCCGGTGCCGATGAGGACCTCGAACAGGTCAGCCATGTCGGGGTCGGCCTGGTGGCAGTGCCGGAGGAAGCGCACCGCCTCGGCGGCGGTCCAGATCCGGCGCTCCGGCGCGGGCGGTCGACGCAGTGCCGGTGGGCTGGCCGGGTTGTGGGCGAGGCGGTGCTGGCGGACGGCGTCGCCCAGCGCGCTCGACAGAGTGGCCAGGCACCGGTAGAGGGTGGTGCGGCCGCGGCCAGCCTCGAACTCGCTGGTGACGAAGGCGTTGATGTGCCGGTGCCGGAGGTCGTCCAGCCGGAGGCTGCCGAAGGCGGGGACGAGGTCGTTGTGCACGTAGTCGCGGTAGCGGGCCATGGTCGTCGGCTTGAGTACCAGTGCCTTGGCCGTCAGCCAGGTGTGCAGGTAGTCGGCGACGGTCTGGTTCGGGTCGGCGTTGAAGCCGCCGGCCTCGCCCTCCAGGAACGTGGCCAGCGCGGCCCCGGCGGCGTTGTGGCTGGTGAAGCCGCCTCGCCGGACGGTGGTCCGGCGGTGGTGCGGTGCGGGGATGTCGACAGCGAAGGTCCACGTCCCGTGGTGATGGTCGGTGATCAGGCTCGGGCAGCCGGCTCCGAGCTGGCGACGGTGGCTGTCGCGGCAGCCGCACCTGCGGTAGACGCGGCCGCGGTCGGTGGTGGTGCGCATGGGGATCGCCTCCCAGCGGAGGAGGAATGGCCGACACCTCCAGTCTCGTGCGATCACCTGCGACCACCACGTCCACCATGCTGCCGCGACCAGCGCGTTTCCCTTGGCCGCGCACCAAGGGAGACAGCCTGGGACGTCTGATTCCGTGGCGGAGCTCTCTTCTCTCTCTGCCTCTCGGATCATCGCGAGTGGATGCCTCACCGCCGTACGGGGTCGGATGACTGCTCAGTTCCTGCGTGCCGCGACGTGGACGAGGCCTTGATCTGTTCCCGATGACGCACCATATGGAGTGCGTCGCGATCCTTGAGCCGGTGGCCAAGCTGTCCTGACCTGCGGTTTTGTGAGTGCACATTATGTGCGGTGTGGGCGTTATGGGCGGTATCTTGCCGCTGGAATGACGCTCGTTCTGATGGGGTGTCAGGTGTGTGGATGGGCTGGTCAGACCACCTGAAATGATCAGGCTCCAGTCCGCTCGCGCGGAGCCGACGCGAGGACGACGAACCCCGACTTCCGTGCCCGCCTATGACCGGCCACCCTCGTTCTGCTTGACACGTCGTCGGGTGGCGCCGTGTTGGGTCCCGGCGGCGTTGAGAGGCGGGCGCAGCCGGGTAGCAGGTTCGCACCTTGGGGCGCCTCTGTAACGGTTGTGGCGATGGTCGGCGTTGATTGTGCTTCGAGTGGAGGTGCGGCGGCGGAGGCCACAGCAGCGTTCCGCGACCCTGAACAACGGGGCGGGCAGTGCGAGCCTCTACGCTGACTGCTTTCACGAGTGGGGAGGGTGTGTTGGCGCGGCAGGCCACGCTCGGGCGGGACTTCCGACGGTTGTGGGGCGCATACGGGGTCAGTGCTGCGGGCAGTGCCGTCGCTATGGGGGCTTTGCCGCTGGTCGCCCTCCTGGTGCTGCATTCCTCGGCGTTTCAGGTTCCTCTGCTTACTGCTTTCTCCGCAGTGGCCAGTGCGGTGATCGCCCTCCCGCTTGGTGTCCGCATTGAGCACCAGTACAAGCGACCTGTCATGATCACTGCCGATCTGGTCCGCTGCGCGGTACTGGTGAGCGTTCCTCTCGCGGCTGCTTTCGGCGGGCTCACCTTCATCCATCTGTGTGGCGTGGGCATCCTTCAGACGGCCGCGGCGGTCGCGTTCGACGCGGCGAGCACCTGAAGGCGCTTGTCCTGCCCAAGCACCGTCTTCGTGCCAACAGCCTGTTCGAGACCACCAACTGGATCAGTGTCAGCGTCGGTCCGCCAGTCGGCGGGTTTCTGGTCGGTGTTCTGGGCCCCACCGTGACGATGGCGGTCGACGCCACGTCGTTCGTGGGATCCGCTATCGGCATCCGCCGTATCCAGCGGCCCGAACCCGCGCTGACGGCACGCGCCGCTGCCCCTCGCCTGGACCGCGACATTGCGGTCGGCTGGCAGTACATCCTGCGACATCCCGGACTGCGTGCGTTGTTCTGCAACTCCCTTCTCGTCGGCGGCTCCATCATGATGACGTCACCGTTGATGGCCGTCCTCATGCTGCGTGACCTTGGCCTCGCGCCGTGGCAGTACGGACTTGCTCTGGGACTGCCCTGTCAGGGCGGTGTGCTGGGTTCTCGATTGACTCCGCCGCTCACCCGCCGTCTGGGGCAGCGCCGGATCCTGTTGCTGTCCGGCGTCGCACGCACACTCTGGACGATCCTGTTGCCGCTTGTGCCGTTCGGTGCCCTCGGCGTGATCATCATCGTGGCGGTTGACTTCGGCCTGTTGTTCGCGGCCGGCGTTTTCAATCCGTCGTTCACCACCTACCGCATGGAGGCCACGCAGGACGCGTTCATGTCCCGCGCGGTGACCTCCTGGTTGATCAGCTCGAAGACGTGCCAGGCAGTCTTTATGATTGCCGGTGGCCTCATCGCCGATGCGGTGGGTGTTCGTGGTGCGCTGTTCATCGCTGGTGTGCTGTGTTTGTCGAGCGTGCTCCTTTTGCCATGGAAGACGGCACGCACTTCCGCCCAGGGCATTCCAGCACCGGCGGGGGAGCCGGTTCAGGAATCGGCCCCATCCCCGGCCGACTCTCCATAGCGAACTGCTGGCCCGCGCCTGCGGTCACGATGAGTTCGCGTTGCTCAAGTTCCCAACACAGGCTTGGGGTTGCTGATCCGCTCATCGCGACCTCGGCTAGGTTGCCAGCATGGCCGCCGAAATCGCCGAGTTCGAACTGACCGAGCCCTGGGCGGGCTTCATCGCTGCGCCACTCGTGGGTGGCAGCAACGCGGGCGTACTTGTGCTGTCTGGATCGAGCGGCCGGATCGAGCGCGAACGTTGTCGGCTCTTCGCCCGTGCCGGCGTGACTGCGGCGACGGTTCGGTGGTTCGGCGGGCCCGGGCAGCCGCCGGGCATCTGTGAAGTTCCGCTGGAGACCCTTGTTGAGGCGACCGGGCTGTTGCGTGAACGTGGTGTTGAACGGGTCAGCATCTTGGGGCTTTCGAAGAGCGCCGAGGCGGCGTTGTTGGTGTCCACGCTTTCAAACTGCGCGGATGCTGTGATCGCGCTGGCCCCCTCGTCGGTCGTCTGGGCCAACGTCGGCCCTGGACTCGACGGCCGGGATCGCCCGTATCGGTCCAGTTGGACTTGGCAGGGGCAGCCCCTACCCTTCGTCCCTTATGTCGAGTCCTGGCTCCCGGCGGAGCCTTCAGGCGATGGTGTCCCGCCGAGTGGTGTAGTCACTGGTCGAGCTGATTCGGTTTCTGCTGTGGTGGAAGCTGGGGATCGTCC
>NZ_JBXVPZ010000537.1:0-6084 GCF_057961495.1 Streptomyces sp. P5F9
GCCAACACCCCCACCGCGCCCTCCGGTTACCGCCTCGCCCACGATCCCGACGGCTTCTCCCTCGCCGTACCGGAGGACTTCGTGCGCGTGCCGCAGGGGGAGCGCATCTTCTACATGTCGCCGGGCGAGACCTTCCGGCTCGGCATCAAGATGTCCGACCCCGAACAGGGCGGCCCGCTCGCGGTGATGAAGAGCGAGGCGGCCAACGGGGCGGACACGAACCCCGGTTACCACGACGGCAAGGTCACCGACACCACGCACTACGGACACCCCGCCGCGCTCTGGGAGTTCAGCTGGAACGGCTTCAGCACGGCGGAGGGACCCCGGCACACCTACGACATGTGCTGGGAGGAGAACGGCCGGATGTACGACGTGTGGGTGTCGGCGCCGGTCGGGAAGGTGCGGGAGGCGAAGGAGTACTTCGACGTCGCGCTGGACACGTTCGTACACACATAAACGGGAGATAAGCCGCGGCCTCGGTCACGGCTCTGTGACCGGAAAGCGCCAGAGGTGGATGTGGTGGCGTCCGGCGAGATATGGATGGACGTATGAGCAGCAACGGGGGAGCGAGACACGGAGCCGACGAGCCGACGAGTTTCGCCCTGCAACCGCCGAACCCGCGCAGGGACGTGCCGACGCCGGTGCCGCACCCGGACAACCCGTACGCGACGCCCGGTTCGTCGCCCGACCCGCAGCCGGACCCCGGCACCGGACGGCTCATAGCCGGGCGGTACCGGTTGCTCGGCAGGCTCGGGCACGGCGGTATGGGCACGGTGTGGCGTGCCAAGGACGAGACGGTGGACCGCGAGGTCGCCGTGAAGGAGCCCCGCGTCCCGGACCATCTTCCCGAACGCGAACGCGCCAACGCCTTCGAGCGGATGCGCCGCGAGGCACGCGCGGCGGCACGGCTCGACCACCCGGCCGTCGTGAACGTGCATGACGTGGCCGTTGTCGACGGTCAGCCGTGGATCGTGATGGAGCTGGTGACCGGCCGCTCGCTGGGCGACGCGTTGCAGGAGGGCACCCTCGACGCGCGCGACGCGGCCCGGATCGGCCTCCAGGTGCTGGGCGCGCTGGAAGCGGCACACGCGGCGGGCGTCCTGCACCGCGATGTGAAGCCGGACAACGTCCTGCTGGGCCGCCACGACCGCGTCGTCCTGACCGACTTCGGCATCGCGCAGATCGAGGGCGAGACGAACCTGACGGACACCGGCGGTTTCGTCGGTTCGCCCGAATACATCGCGCCGGAGCGGGTGTTGGGCCAGCGTCCCGGCCCCGCCTCCGATCTGTGGTCCCTCGGCGTGGTCCTGTACGCGGCGACGGAGGGCGTCTCGCCGTTCCGCCGCAGCAACACCCCCGCCACCCTCCAGTCGGTCCTCAACTCCGCGCCCGCACCGCCGACTTCGGCCCCGGGCCCGCTCGCCGACCTCATCACCGCCCTCCTCGCCAAGGACGCGGCGAGCCGCCCGAACGCGGCCCAGGTGCGCGCCGCGCTGGAGTCGGTGGCCAACCCGCCCGCACCGGTGCCCACGCAAGAGGTGCGGTACGTCGAACGCCCCAGCGCGGCAAGGGGACTTCGGCCGGGCCGCGCGACGTGGTTCGGGCTCGGCGCGGTGGTCGTCGCGGCGGCGGTGACGGCGTATCTGCTGATCGCGAACCCGTTCGCCGGATCGCGGACACTCCCGCCCGGCTGGAAGAAGCACCACGTGCAGGACGTCGCGGCGACGCTCGCGGTCCCGGCCAAGTACCAACCCGGCCTGCCCGACCGCAAGATAGACAAGGGCCACTGGATCACGTACACCGACTGGAGCGGGAGCATCTCGATAGGCCTGGCCCTCGTCAAGAAGTCCGAGGACACCCTCGGCGAGATCAAGGACTCCGCCGCGGCCCAAATGTACGACGACAACGGCCAGTTCAAGCAGAGTGGCAGCTCCAGCCTCGACATGCCGGAGAACCCGAGGACGGTCACGAAGCCCACCGGCACCTACCGGGGCAAGCCCGCCGCCATGAACACGATCGTCTACGACGCCGACGACAGCCAGGACTTTCGCCGCCCCCGCGAGGTGCAGATCTTCTACTACAAGACCACCTCCGGGAACATGTACCGCCTTACGATCAGTTACCCCGGCGACGGCGACTTCACGGCCCGCGGCCGTGAGGTGGCGAAGGCGGCGATCGCGAACCTGGACGTCGACACGCTGTGAGCGGCGGTGCGCAAATGCGTGGTCAGGGAGACGCACCGGGGTGACCTGCGCGACCGTGGCACTGACCGCGGTTGCCATGACCGGAGTTGCGGCGGCGGCCGACGACGTGGTGTCGTACCGCTACGAGCTGTCGGGCGCCGTGCCGCAGACCCTCACGGCGGGGAACGTCAGTGCCACGACGACCTACTCCGGCCTGGTCCAGGAAGGCCGGGCGGCGGTCTCCCGCTGGGACCCGCGGCACGACTCGGGCGCGGGCTTCGGCACCGGCGTCATCCCGGACGCGCAGGGCCCCACCGGGACGGACGTCGCCTCCGCCGCCCGGTTCGACGGCACGGACGAGGCGTACGTGACGCTCGACTCCGCGGTGGACACGGCGAAGATCTCTCGGCCGGCGCGTGGGTCCGGCCGGACGCGCTCGACACCGGCAAGGACACCTGGGCACCCACCGGCGACCTCCAGGTCGGCCGGAGCGTCACGGCCGACGCCGGCACGGACTGTCTGGCGGGTGAGATCGACGAGATCCACACCTGTGCCGGAGTACTGGACCGGACGCGGCTCGCGATGCTGAGATCGGGCGGCGTGGACGTCTGACCGGGCTCCGGACGGCGGGGAGGTGGCGGTGCGATCGCAGCGGGAGAACACGGCGGGTCAGGAAGACCTGGCGCTCCTGAGCGTGCGCGCGCTCAGCGATCGCGGTCTGCCGCAGGACGTGATCGACGTGCGCGCGGCCTGCCGCCACCACTCCGTGATCGAGCTGGAGCAGCTGGCGCTCGGGGCCGACGGCCCGGACTTCGACCTCTTCGGGCTGCGCGACCGGCTGGAGAGCGTCGTCTGGATGAGCGACGAGGAGTTCGCGGCGCACGGGCTCGACGCGGCGGAGATCGCGGAACTGCGGCGCTGGGCCCTGGAGTGGGAGTCCGACCTCGGCCTGCGGCTCGCGGAGGAGTATGACGACGGTCCGGACAGCGAGGGCGGGTGACTACGAACTCCCCGCCGATACGCGGTACTTGCCCGGTGTCACCCCGAACTCCCGGCTGAACGCGTGCGACAGGGCGTACGGGCTGCCGTACCCCGCCTCCCGCGCCACCGCCGCCAACGAGGCATCCGTGTCCCGCAGCCGCGTCGCGGCCAACGTCAGCCGCCACCACGTCAGATACGCCATCGGCGCCCGCCCCACCAGCGCGGTGAACCGGCGGGCCAGCGTCGCCCGGGACACACCCGCCGCCGCGGCCAGCCGGTCGTTGGTCCAGGGGGCGGCCGGGTCCGAGTGCAGGGCCCGGAGCGCGGCCGTGGTCACCGGGTCGCTCAGTACGGACGGCCAACTGCCCGTCTCCGCCTCGGACATCCACGCCCGCACCATGTAGATGAGCAGGAGATCCAGCAGACTTGGGAGCGCCAGGCAGGCCCCCGGCCGCCGTTCGTCGAGTTCGTTCGCCAACAGGTCCACGGCCGACCGCAGTTCGGGGTGACGGCCGACCCGGTTCGGCAGATGGACCACCTCCGGCAGCTCCGCCATCAGCGGATGCGTCCGGCTCCGGTCCAGCCGGTACTTCCCGCACAGCAACTCGACCTCACGCCCGTCACCGGCCGGCCGCCGCATCTCCTCGAACGGCACCGCACGCGCCGTGTCCCCGGGCGAGTCCGCCAGCACGTGTCCCGCACCGTGCGGCAGCAGTACGACGTCCCCCGCCCCCAGCGTCACCGGCTCACCGCCCGTGTCGGGCACCAGCCAGCAGCCGCCCGCGAGCACGACATGGAACCCGGCACCCTCGTACGGCGCGAGCCGCGTGCACCAACTGCCGCCCACCCGAAGGCGGTTGGAGGAGGGCCGCCCGGTCCGTACGGCGGAGATCGCGTCGCTCACCACGTCCATGAGACCAGAGTACGCCGGGGAGCAGCGGTGAGACGTCCACGCATCCACATGAGTCATTCACGCATTGAGACGCTCACCAAGCCTCCCTACGCTTGTCCTCATGACCGAGGACAACACACAGACCCTGACCATCGGCGACGTCGAAGTCGTCCGCGTCGTCGAGTGGGCGCGGCCCTACGCCCTCGCCCGCACCCTCGTCCCGGACCTGCCGGCGAGCGTCTGGCAGGAGCACCGCGAGACGCTCGCCCCCGACCACTGGGACCCCGAAACCGACCGCGTCGTCGTGGCGCTCCAGACCTGGGTGGTGCGCAGCGCCGGGCGGACCGTGCTCGTGGACACCGGCGTCGGCAACGGGCGGGAACGGCCCGGCAATCCGCTGTTCCACATGAGCCAGGGCGACCTCCCGGGACGGCTGGCGCGGGCCGGCGTACGGCCGCAGGACGTCGACGTCGTCGTCAACACCCACATCCACGGCGACCACGTCGGCTGGAACACCCATGACGTGGACGGGAGTTGGGAGCCCCTGTTCCCCAACGCCCGCTACCTCCTCCCCGCCGCCGACGACTTCCACTTCGGGCCCGACAACAACTACGGCGGTGCGGTACGACCCGACGACCGCCTGACCTACGAGGACAGCGTCGCGCCCGTGCACCGCGCGGGGTTGGCGACTTTGTGGGACGGCACGTACCGCGTCGACGAGCACCTCACGTTGGAGTCCGCGCCGGGACACACGCCCGGTTCGTCCGTCCTGCGGGTGGCCTCCGGCGGTGAACGGGCGGTGTTCGTCGGGGACTTGCTGCACAGTCCCGTCCAGATTCCGCATCCGGAGTGCAGCAGTTGCTTCTGCCTCGATCCCCGGCAAGCCGCGGACAGTCGGCGGCGCGTGCTCGAACGGGCCGCGGACGTGGGGGAGTTGGTGATTCCGGCGCACTTCGGGGGTACCGGTGTCGCGGAGGTGCGGCGGGTGGGCGACACGCTGGTGCTCGGGAAGTAGGAGGCGCGTCGACAAGGCCGTACCGGGCACGGTACTGATGGGGCATGAGCGAAGTCGGCGAACAGGTGCGCGACGGACGTCTGGTCGGCGGCCGCTACCGGCTGCTCGAACGGATCGGCTCCGGCGGCATGGGCACCGTATGGCGGGCGTTCGACGAACTCGTGGACCGCGAAGTCGCCGTCAAGCAACCGCGGTTGCCCGGCGACCCGGAGGACGAGGAGTTCCAGCGGGCCGCCCACCGGCTCTACCGCGAGGCCCGCGCGGCAGCCCGGGTCGACCATCCCTCCGCCGTCGCCATCCACGATGTCGTCATCGAGGACGAACTCCCGTGGATCGTCATGGAGTTGGTGCGCGGCGAGTCCCTCCACGAACTGCTCGGGCGCGGCCCCCTCGCCCCCGCCGACGCCGCCCGCATCGGCCGCGCCGTCCTCGGCGCCCTGTGCGCCGCCCACGCCGTCGGGATCGTGCACCGGGACGTCAAACCCGCCAACGTCCTGCTCGGCCCGCACGACCGCGTCGTCCTCACCGACTTCGGTATCGCGCACATCCAGGGCGAGGAATCCCTCACCGCCAGCGGGGAGTTCGTCGGCTCGCTCGAATTCATCGCCCCCGAGCGCATGTCGGGAACGGGCGCGGGACCGGCCTCCGACCTGTGGTCCCTGGGCGTCCTGCTGTACGCGGCCGTCGAAGGGGCATCTCCCTTTCGTCGTACGACTGTCGAGTCCACCCTCGGCGCGATCCTCGCCGGCGATCCGCCCGAACCGACCCGCGCGGGGCCTCTCGGGCCGCTGGTCCTGCGGCTGTTGGAGCGGGACCCGGATGCGCGGCCCGGGGCGGATGAGGTCGGCGCGGTACTGGACGCGGTGGCCGAGGGGAAGGACGTACCGGAGCCGCCGATCGCCCTCCAGGACGCCGTGCCCGACGTGGAGGCCGCAGGAGCCGCGACCGCCGCCGACGCCGTACCGCGAGCCGAGTCGGAACCAGATCCCGCACCCGCGCCCCAGCCCAAATCC
>NZ_JBXVPZ010000538.1:0-6078 GCF_057961495.1 Streptomyces sp. P5F9
CGGTGCGGCCGAACAGGACCGAGCGGTAGACCTTGGACGACTTCGGGTTCTGGGAGCACTGCCACACACCGTGCGGGCAGTAGTCGGTGACCGTGTTGTACAGCGGCTTGTGCTCGTCCATCCAGGCGAGCATGCGCTTCATGTACTCCGCGTTGTCGCCGTTACGGAAGAGTCCCCATTCAGGATAGGAAATGGGCTTGCCGTGGGTTTTGGCGAAGTCCACATGTGCCTGAAGTCCGTAGGGCTCTTTCACCTGCTCGTCGAACGTCAGCCCGGAAGGCTGGTCGTACGAATCCATTCCGACGATGTCGACCGTGTCGTCCCCCGGATAACACCGCGTCCAGGGAACGGCGTCCCGGCCGCGGCTCGGATCGAAGTCGAACCGGAATTTCTGGCCCGGCACCGAGCGCATCGTGGTGACGATCCTGTTCCAGTACTTCTTCCAGGCCTCCGGGTCCGGCCCGCAACGAGAGGTGTACGTGGTGCCGTTCATCTCCCAGCCGAGCACGATCACCGTGTCCGGCACCTTCAGGTCGACCAGCCGCTCGGCCAGGGCCTTGAAGTGCTGATCGAACTGACCGGCCGCGCCCTGCTGGAGCAGCCGCCGCACCTGCCAGTCGGACACGCCGTCCTCGTTCTGCTCCTGCATCGGCACGTTGAGGACGAGCATCCGGTCGGACTTCTCGGTACGCCAGTCCGCCCACACGTCGAGAAGACCGGGGGCGCCCTCGATGTCGCTCCAGTGATTGCCCGGCAGGTAGGTGTGGCCGACGCGCAGTTCGGCCCCACCCAGCCAGCTGCTCAGCGCGGCCATGCGGGCCACACCGGTAGCCCCGGAGTCGAGGAAGGCGCCGAAGGCCGGGCTCGTGGGTGCGGTGGGAGTGGGTGCGGTGGGAGTGAGTGCGGTCGTCGGGGATGCGGTGGTCGTGGGTGTGGTGGTCACGGGAGCAGGCGGATCGATGACCCGCGTCACCCCCGCCGCGAACCCGGGACCCGACGTGAAGGCCGCCGACGCGGCGACCGTAGCCGCGATGAAGGCCAGCCGGGCGGTGCGGGACCGTCGCTGCTGTGGGGCCATGCCTGCTCCTCTCTCCACTCTCGTACTCCGTGCCGACTTCGCTTTTCCTTCTACTGACACTCAGTCATATGAATATGAATTACGCCACCGCCGTTACGGCTTCCGAGTTCCTCCATCGCCCGCACGGGTGAACCGAACCGAAGGAAACAGTCCGTGTCGCTGCTCGACATCCGTGTCCCCGCAGTTCTGCTGCGGATCGACCGGAATCCCTTTCACCACGGAACGCTGGGGGCCGTGCGTTCGCTGGGCCGGGCGGGAGTGGAGGTGCATGTGGTCGCCGATTCCGCCGGAAGTCCCGTACGCAGTTCCCGCTTTGTCTGCCAGATGCATCCCCCGCCGCCGCCCGGCGCGTCTCCCGGCGAGATCGCCGGCACGCTCCGCCGGGTCGCGGCGTGGATCGCGCGTCCCGCCGTACTGATCCCGATGGACGACGCGAGCGCCGTCGCGGTCGGCCGGCTGGGCGACGAGCTCGCGCCCTCCTATCTGCTGCCGCAGCAGCCCGGCGCGCTGCCCGAACGGGTCGCGGACAAGGCCGAACTGGCCGCCGTGTGCGCGGGCGCGGACATCCCGCACCCGGTGACGCTGATCCCGGACAGCCCGGCGCAGGCCGCGAGCGCCGCCTGGCAGCTGGGGCTGCCGGTGGTCGCGAAGTGGAGCCGGCCCTGGCTGGTGCCGGCCGGGACCGGGCTGCGCAGCACGGTGGTGGTGCACAGCGCGCAGGAGGCGCGCGAGTTGTTCCTGCGCGCCGAGGAGGCGGGCAGTCAGCTGCTGTTGCAGGCGTTCCTGCCGTCCGGGCCCGACCGTGACTGGTTCTTCCACGGGTACGCCGACCGGTCCGGTGCCGTACGCGGCGGCGGGCCCGGGCGCAAGCAGCGGGCCTGGCCGCGCGGCGCGGGGCTGACGGCGGTGGGCCGCTGGACGCCCAACCCGCAGGTGCAGGCGCTGGCCGAGCGTCTCACCGCCTCGCTCGGCTACCGGGGCATCTTCGACCTGGACTTCCGCCGCTGCGGCTCGACCGGCCGCTATCACCTGCTCGACTTCAACCCGCGGCCCGGCGCCCAGTTCCGGCTCTTCGCCGACTCGGCGGGCCTGGACGTCGTCCGCGCCCTGCACCTGGACCTGACCCACCGTCCGCTGCCGGACGGGTCGCCACGGCCGGGCCGGGTGTTCGTGGTGGAGAACTACGCGCCGCTCAGCGCGCTGCGCCCGGCGCTCGGCGGACGCGAGCTGGCCTGGCACGCGCCGGACGACCCGGGGCCGGGCCGCGCGATGTGGGGGCTGTGGGGCCGGCATGTGCTGCGCAAGGTGCGCGAGCGGCTGGTCGGTACGGCCCCGACGCCGCACACCGCGGAGGCACGGGTGGTGCGGCAGGCGGGCGAGAGTCACCCCAACAAACCTGCGGAACCAGCCGAGTTGAGCAAGTTGACCGAGTTGAGCGACGACGAGAAAGCGAGCAGTTGCTGATGTACGACCTGCTGGTGGTGGGCGCGGGCCCGTACGGCCTGTCCATCGCGTCCCACGCCGCGGCCGCGGGGCTGAACCTGCGCGTCTTCGGCCGGCCGATGGCGTCCTGGCGCGACCACATGCCCCGGGGCATGTTCCTCAAGTCGGAGCCCTGGGCCTCCAACTTGTCGGACCCTGAAGGCCGTTGGCCGCTCGACGTGTACTGCGCGGGCCAGGGCGTGGAGGCCCGGCACGGGGAGCCGATCCCGGTCGAGATGTTCGCCTCGTACGGCCTGTGGTTCGCACGCAACGCCGTGCCCGA
The DNA here is from genome assembly GCF_057961495.1 of Streptomyces sp. P5F9. Classification (NCBI taxonomy): domain Bacteria; kingdom Bacillati; phylum Actinomycetota; class Actinomycetes; order Kitasatosporales; family Streptomycetaceae; genus Streptomyces; species Streptomyces sp. P5F9. Next base: position 2,844 of record NZ_JBXVPZ010000538.1, read on the forward strand.
GGTGGACGAGCGGACGGTCGAGCGGATCGCGCCGGTGCCCGGCGGCTTCGAGGCGGTGACCGACGACGGCACGGTGCTGCACGCCCGTACCGTCGCGCTCGCGGTCGGTGTCATGCCGTTCGTCGAAATCCCGTCCGCGCTACGTGGGTTGGGCCGGTCCCTGGTCTCGCACAGCAGCCACCACAGCACGCTGGACGAGTTCCGCGGCAAGGACGTCACGGTGATCGGCGGCGGCCAGGCGGCGCTGGAGACGGCGGCCCTGCTCGCCGAACAGGGCACGCGGGTACGGGTGTTGGCACGCGCCGACGAGCTGTTCTGGAACGACGTGCCGCCCGCGTGGGAGCGCCCGTGGTGGCAGTCGGCCCGCTCCCCGCACAGCGGCCTGGGCCCCGGCTGGCGCAACTGGTTCTACTCCGAGCGCCCCGGACTCTTCCGCCGCCTCCCGGAGTCGACACGGGCCAGGATCGCGGCCAACGCCCTTGGTCCGGCGGGTGCTTGGTGGGTGCGGGACCGGGTCGAACCGGCGGTGGAGGTGCTGCTCGGCCACGAGGTCGCGGCGGCCGACGTGGTGCCGGGCGGGGTACGCCTGGAGACGGTGAGCCGGGCCGGCGGGACACGCCCCCTGGACACCGAACACGTCATCGCGGCAACGGGGTTCAAGGCCACGACCACCCGACTCGGCCTGCTCTCCAGCGAGTTGAGGGGCTCCCTGACCGCGGTCGCCGACGGCTCCCCGGAAATCGGCCGGGACTTCGAGTGCTCGCACCCGGGCCTCTTCATGGCGGGCCTGGTGACGGCCTCGGGCTTCGGCCCGGCGATGCGCTTCGTGCACGGCGCCACGTACACGGCGGGCGCGCTGGTGCGGGGAGTCGAGCGCCGACTGCACTCGGAGCCGCGCGGCGGCATGATCCCGGCACCGGGCCGACGGAGCACGCCGGCCTTCGTACGGCGCTGACGGCGCGGGTGTGCCGGGCGGTGACGTCCGGCACCCCGTGCGTATTACCTACGGGACGCGGCTCGGCCTCGTCGGTAGAGGATCGTGCCACCCGCGATCAACGCGGCACTGACACCGGACGTGGCCAGCATGGCCTCACTGCCGGTGTGCGCCAGAACGGGCGGCGGGGTGTGATGGGGCGGCGTGTGCGGAGGAGGCGGCGTGTGGTGGTGCCCGCCCGTGGGCGGCGGCGTCTCCTCGCAGTCCGGGGTGCCGTAGCCCGAGTGATCTCCGTGGCCGTAACCGGAGTGGTCACCATGGCCGTAACCCGTGTGATCCCCGTGCCCGTAACCCGACTCACCGCCGGAGCCGTAGCCCGAGTCGTCTCCGTGGCCGGAGCCGTGGTCGTGGCCGTAGCCGCCGTAACCCGAATCGTCGTCGGAGTCCCCGTACGACGGCTCGGTCCACCGGTGGTGGTCGCCGTGCCGGTGCTCGTCCTTGCCGCCGGCACAGGAGTTGCCGAACGTCGGGTTGAACCCGGACACCCCGTCGGCGGTGTTGCCGCAGGCGTTGACCGGTGCGTCGATCGGGACGTCGATGCTGTTGCCGGACAGGACGCCCGGCGAATCCTTGGCAGCGCCGCCGGTGTACGAACCGGCCAGGGCGGGGCTGCCGCACAGGGACAGAATGCTCGTCGCGGCCGCCGCCGCGACCATTCCCTTACCCAGGGTCTGTCGCAATCTCGTTGTCTTCCTGCTTGAAGTGGGAAAAGCCGGCCTTGGAAACCTGTCCAAGGCCGGCCATGACACAGCCGGAACGGCTGGTGCGTTACGTCGTCGTCAGTCGTTGACGCACGTGTTGCCGAACGCCGGGTTCAGCAGGCCGATCACGTCGATCGAGTTGCCGCACACGTTGACGGGGATGTGCACGGGAACCTGGACCACGTTGCCCGAGAGGACACCCGGCGAACCGACGGCCGCACCCTCGGCACCCGCGTCGGCGAAGGCCGGGGCGGCCATACCGAGAGCCATGATCGCACCAGCGACAACAGCAGCGCTCTTCTTCATGAACGTTCCCTTCTCTGCGGTCATGCCCACCATGACCTGCAGCCTGTAAAACGAGGGATAGACGCAGGAAGAAACTCAAGAACGCGCGTCACCTGACAATTCACTCGATCGTCCGCACCGAATTGACGGGATGGACGCAGCCGAGCAGAAACGCTTCTCTTCAAGGGAAGACAGCTTTATTCAGCGGTCCGGGCGACCCGCACGGAAAATCCGGCGGGCCGCCCGGGTCACTCTCAGGCGTACGGTCGGTCAGCTGCCGATGGCGCCGTTGCCCGACAGCACCGGGATGTTGTCGGCGAGGTGCGACAGCGGCTCGTCGCCCTTGGCCTGGGTGGAGTTCTCGGTGCACTGCTGGTTCTGCGGGGCCGAGAGGATCGGCACGTCCTGGAGGACGGTGACCGGCACCAGCAGGCCCACGATCGAGGCCGCGTTGACCTTGGCCGGCAGACCGACACAGAGCTTGTTCAGGTCGCCCTGGGCGAGCCCGAGCTGGGGGCTCATGTCGCCGGTCGTCTTGGCGTTGCCATAGGCCTGCTCGGCACCGTTCCCGTTGACCGTGGTGACGCCGTTGTCGTTGCCGATGGCCAGCGCCTGCGGGGCGGCCGTCGCCGAGACGCCGACGACGGAAGCCGCGACAGCCGTCGCAGCCATTGCCTTCTTGAGCATTTCTGCGGTCCTTTCCTGGCAGAGACACAATTCCTGCTCCCCCATCAACAGAGGTCGGCCGGATTGGTTGCGTGGCTTCACCCGGTTGGATTCATCTGGGCCATTGGAGTGAATCGGAGCAACCATGCGGCCCGGCACCAGTTGTTCAGGTCGCTCCGGTGGACGGGGTTACTCCAGAAGGGACCACGCAAGTGATCAAGAAGGTTATGGCTGCTGCGGCTGTCGCCGCTTCCGTCGTCGGAGCCTCGGCTGCCGTCGCCGCCCCGGCGATGGCGATCGGTAACGACAACGGCGTCACCACGACGAACGGCAACGGCGCCGAGCAGGTCTACGGCAACCAGGCCACGTACGGCAACATGAGCCCCCAGATGGCGCTCATCCAGGGTTCGCTGAACAAGCCCTGCATCGGCCTGCCGGCCAAGGCGAACCTCGCCTCGATCGTCGGCGTCGTGCCGGTCACCGTCCTGCAGGACGTGCCGGTCCTCTCCGCGCCGCAGAACCAGCAGTGCACCGAGAACTCCACCCAGGCCAAGGGCGACGAGCCGCTGTCGCACATCCTGGACAACAT
>NZ_JBXVPZ010000539.1:0-6065 GCF_057961495.1 Streptomyces sp. P5F9
GAACCCCGCCGATGTCCGATGATCGTTGTGGACACCCGGGGCCCCGAGGCCCACACACGGTATCGACAGGAGCTCACTTCCGTGGTCTACGACATCTCCGCCCTGCGCGCCCTGTTTCCCGCCCTGAGCGGTGGGCCCGCCCACTTCGACGGGCCTGGCGGTACACAGACGCCGGGGCCGGTCATCGAGGCCATCAGCCGGGCGTTGGCGAACCCGCTGTCGAACCGTGGCCAGGTGACCGCGGGGGAGCGCAATGCCGATGCCATCGTCACCGGGGCGCGTGAGGCCATGGCCGATCTTCTGGGGGCGCAGGCCTCGGGGATCGTCTTCGGCCGTAGTGCCACCCAGCTCACCTACGACTTCTCCCGCACCCTCGCCGCGACCTGGTCGCCCGGGGACGAGGTCGTCGTCACCCGCCTCGACCACGATGCCAACGTCCGCCCCTGGATCCAGGCCGCCGAGCGGGCCGGCGCCACCATCCGCTGGGCGGACTTCGACCCCGCGACCGGCGAACTCACCCTGGACCACCTCCGCGCCGCCCTGTCCGACCGCACCCGGCTGGTCGCCGTCACCGCCGCCTCCAACCTGATCGGCACCCGGCCCGCGATCACCGAGATGTCCCGGCTGGGTCATGGGGTGGGGGCCCTGGTCTACGTCGATGGGGTCCACTACACCGCGCACGCCCTCGTCGACATCGGCGAACTCGGCGCGGACTTCTTCGTGTGCTCGCCCTACAAGTTCCTCGGCCCTCATCACGGCGTCCTCGCCGCTCGGCCCGAACTGCTGGAAACCCTGCGGCCGGACAAGCTCCTGCCGTCCTCCGACGCGGTTCCGGAACGCTTCGAACTCGGCACCCTGCCCTACGAGTTGCTGGCGGGTACGAGTGCCGCCGTCGACGTTCTGGCCGGGCTCGACACGGACGCCGGCGGCAGTCGGCGCGAGCGCCTGGCCGCGAGCCTCGCCGCGCTCCACCGGCACGAGGAAGGCCTGCGCACGCGCATCGACCAGGGGCTCGCCGCCCTGGACGGGATCACCGTCCACTCGAAGGCGGCCGACCGGACGCCCACGGTGCTCCTGACCCTGGACGAAGCCTTCGGCGCGCAGGGCACGCAGGACGCCTCCCGTTTCCTGGCGGAACGGGACGTGTACGCGCCCTCCGGCTCCTTCTACGCCATCGAGGCCTCCCGCCGGCTCGGCCTGGGCGACGCCGGCGGCCTGCGGATCGGCCTCGCGCCCTACACCAGCGTCGAGGACGTCGAACGGCTCCTCACCGGACTGGAACTGTTCCTGAAGCGGGCGTCCCAGTGAGACTCGGGGCCCATGACGGCGGCGGAAGAGGAGTGTCTTAACTGCCCTGGTGTGCGGGCCAGTTGGTCGTCAGTCGGCCCCGGGCATCGCGTTCCGGGGCGGGAGCCCGCGCCGACGGTGACCTCCCGCCAGCTGGCGAAAGCGGTCGTGAGGGAGTCGAGCTTGGCGGTGGTGATGTCGCGGCCCGGCCCAACAGGAGTCGTCCTCACCTTGACGGCCCGGCAGGTCGAGATGGCGGCCGTAGACCAGGGCCGGGGTGTCCGGCTGTGGTGGATCGACGAGGGCCCGCAGGAACTCGCTCAGCCGGTTCTTGTCCATGCCGACCAACGTGGGGTCTGGGAGGAGGGGGAAGGCAGCGCTGGTGCATCCACCTTTGCGGGGCGGGTCTCAGAGGCGGCGTGCGGCGACCACCGCTGAGGTGGACGGTGTGGTGAGTACTTCGGTCGCGTCGAGGGCCGGGTGTGTGAGGTAGAACAGGCGCAGTTCGTCGACCTCGGCGCCGTGACGTGGCGGCCAGTGGGGTGACGGGGTGAAGTCGTCCAGGACAAGGAGGCCACCAGGGGCGAGGAGGCCGACGACCCGCTCGGGGTCCTCGCGTTTTCCGCCGCCGTCGCAGAAGAAGACGTCGAAGGGGGCGTGCCGTTCCAGCAGCCGCCAGTCCCCGGTGAGGACGGTGACGCGGTCGTCGTCCGCGAAGACACCGGCCGCCCGACGCGCCAGCTCCTCGTCACGCTCGACGGTGACCAGACGGGCATCGGCGCCGAGCCCGCTGTGCAGCCAGGCGGCACCCACGCCCGTGCCGGTGCCGCTCTCCGCGACGACCCCGTGCGGTTTCGAGGCGGCGGCCAGCTTGAGCAGCCTGCCCACCTCGGGGATACAGCTCAACGGGAAGCCCAGCTCGGAGGCGACACGCCCCGCGGCCACCACCCGGGACGGAACGGCCCGCTCTGCCATGAGCACGGACTCCCTTCAGTACGGACTCGCCTCAGTGCGGACGTGAAGCTATCCGTCGACAGCTGCCACCCGTCAAGTACGGATGAGGGAAAAAGACGTGCCCAATGAAGGATTAATGATGGTTTTCACCTCTTCAACAATGCCCTGCGCCGCACCTACCGTTACGCCCATGTGAACGGCCCGGCGACCGACTGATCAGCGCGCTCGTGGTCGGCCATGACGGTTTCTGGAGGGAGAGGGCGATGGAGCCTGCGGCGGACCCGGCGGTGGTCGGTCTCGCCACGACCCCGCACCTCGCCACCGCCTTCGGGACGGTGACGCGCGCCTGTGCCCCGTTCAGCCTGCCATCAGCCGCTGCCCGCTCATCCCGACGTGGTTCCCGCTCCTCGTCCCACCCCGACCGGAATCTCAGAAAGGCCACAGCATGACCACCTCCCCCCAAAACAGGATCGCCGGTGCCCCCATCTCCTGGGGTGTGTGCGAAGTCCCCGGCTGGGGCTACCAGTTGACGCCCCAGCGGGTGCTGAACGAGATGCGCGAGGTCGGCCTGGCCGCCACCGAGTTCGGTCCCGAGGGGTTCCTGCCCGCCGAGCCGGGCGCCATGGCCCGCACCCTCGCCGACCACGACCTGCACGCGGTCGGCGGCTTCACCCCGCTGCTGCTGCACGTGCCCGGCCACGACCCGCTGCCCGAGGCCGAACAGCTTCTGGCGGGCTACGACGCCTCGAAGGCGGAGGTGCTGGTCCTGTCGGCCGTCACCGGCCAGGACGGCTACGACTCCCGCCCCGAACTCGACGCCGACGGCTGGAAGTTGCTGCTGTCGAACCTCGACCGGCTCGCCTCGCTGGCCGCCGAACGCGGTGTCCGCGCCGTCCTGCACCCGCACGTCGGCACGATGATCGAGAACGGCGACGAGGTCCGGCGCGTCCTGGAGCACTCGGCGATCTCCCTCTGCCTGGACACCGGCCACCTCCTCATCGGCGGCACCGACCCGGCCGAGCTCACCCGGCAGGCCCCCGAGCGCATCGCCCACACCCACATGAAGGACGTGGACGCCTCCCTCGCCGCCAAGGTCCAGGACGGACAGCTCAGCTACACCGACGCCGTGCGCAAGGGCATGTACCGCCCGCTCGGTGCCGGGGACGTGGACGTCCAGGCCATCGTCACCCACCTCGGCGCTCGCGGCTACGACGGCTGGTACGTCCTCGAACAGGACACCATCCTCACCGAGGAGCCCAAGGCGAAGGGCCCGGTCGAGGACGTGTGGGCCAGCGCCGAGTATCTGCGCTCGGTGCTGAGCGGTGTCGCGTAACCGTATTCGGGGCTGATGTGCTTTTGATGTGTTCCGAGGGATTGACCGATGTGCGGGGCCCATCTCAGAATGCCGGAGCGATCGGGCGCCGTGCCTTTGTGAACTCTAGGAATCCGAACATGAGGGATCCAGGAAACAGAAATGACCGCTGACCAATTTCTGGCCACGTGCTGGACCACGGCGGGCGACGCGGCTCCCGACGAGGCGGACCAGCGCAGTCCGCTGAATCTGCGGGACCGGGTGGAGGCGGCGCGCGACGCCGGATTCACCGCCTTCGGACTGCTGTACACGGACCTGGTGGAGGCCGAGCGCGAGTACGGGATCGCCGGGATCCGGTCCCTCTTCGAGGACAACGGGATCAGCCATGTCGAGTTGGAGCTGCTGACCGACTGGTGGACCGACGGACCCCGGCGGGCCGCGTCGGACACCGTCCGGGTCGGCATGCTGAGAGCCATCGAGGCGCTCGGTGCCCGCACATTCAAGATCGGCCCCGACGTGGCGGACGAACCCTGGGAACTCGACGTCTGGGCCAAGGAGTTCGCCGTACTGGCCGCGCAGGCCGACGGGGTGGGCGCCCGGCTCGGGGTCGAACCGCTGCCCTGGTCCAACCTCAGGACCGTGCACGACGGCCTACGGCTCGTCGAGGCCGCGGGTCATCCGGCGGGGGGCCTCATCATCGACGTCTGGCACGTCGAGCGCGCCCACACCCCACCGGCCGAGCTGGCGGACGTGCCGGGTGCGCGGATCGTCGGCGTGGAGCTGAACGACGCCGACAGCCAGGTCGTCGGCACGCTCTTCGAGGACACCGTCCACCGCCGTCGCCTGTGCGGAGAGGGCTCGTTCGACCTGCCGGGCATTGTCGCCGCACTCCGTACGGCCGGTTTCCGAGGCCCTTGGGGCGTGGAGATCCTCTCCGACGCGCACCGCGCGCTGCCGGTGCGGGAGGCCGCGGCGGTGGCATATCGGAGTGCTGCGGCACTCGTGAACTAAAAGGGCCACAGGGGTGGCGGGAGCGAAACCACGGTCGTTCCCTCCGCCCCTGTTTTTATTTCCATTTCGGTGTACGGGACACGTTTCAGCGGCCGTCAAGAAATTGTTCAGACATCTTGTCGTGATGGATAAATGATGTCATTACAAGCGTTGACCCCGGGGTGTCATGACGGTTCTATCTCGTCATAAGCAACAGGCGTGTTAACGGCATGTGATCCGCAGCCTTCGCTCGGCCAGCCGCTTCTCCGTTTCCCCCGCAGCACAGTGAGGTGCCGGAAGATGGACCGTACATCCCACCCCCGCAGAATCGTCCCCGTCGTCGCGGCGGCCGCAGCCGCCGCACTCCTTGTGGCCGGCTGCTCCAGCAGCTCCGGAGGCAAGCAGTCCACGGAGGACACCTCCGGCGTCTCGGCCGGCAAGGCCACCACTCCCCGTATGACGGTCGCGATGATCACGCACGCGGCGCCCGGTGACACCTTCTGGGACACGATCCGCAAGGGTGCCCAGGCCGCCGCCGCCAAGGACAACGTCAAGCTGGTCTACTCGTCCGACCCCAACGGCCCCAACCAGTCGAACCTGGTGCAGAACGCGATCGACCAGAAGGTCGACGGCATCGCGGTCACGCTCGCCAAGCCCGACGCCATGAAGGGCGTCGTCGCCAAGGCCGAGCAGGCCGGCATCCCCGTCGTCGGCTTCAACACCGGTGTGCAGGACTGGAAGAAGCAGGGTCTGCTCGAATACTTCGGCCAGGACGAGAGCATCGCGGGCGAGGCATTCGGCCGCAAGCTCAACGCGGCCGGCGCCAAGCACACCATCTGCGTGATCATGGAACAGGGGCAGGTGGCCCTGGAGGCCCGCTGTGCCGGCGTGAAGAAGACGTTCACCGGCAAGACCGACATCCTCTACGTCAACGGCACGGACATGCCGTCGGTGAAGTCGACGATCACCGCCAAGCTCACGCAGGACAAGACCATCGACTACGTGACGACGCTCGGCGCCCCGTTCGCGATGACCGCCATCCAGTCCATCGCCGACGCGGGCAGCAAGGCCAAGCTCGCCACGTTCGACCTCAACAAGGACGCGGTCGGCGCCATCAAGGCCGGCAAGATCCAGTGGGCCATCGACCAGCAGCCCTACCTCCAGGGCTACTTGGCCGTCGACTCGCTGTGGCTCTACAAGACGAACGGCAACTACAGCGGCGGCGGCCAGGCCCCCGTGCTGACCGGCCCGGCCTTCGTCGACAAGACGAACGTCGCCAAGGTCGCCGAGTTCGCCGCCAAGGGAACGAGGTGACGCCCATGACCCAGGTCACGGCACCGGCGACGGGCTCCCCGTCGCCGGCTCCGCCGGTCCCGCAGACGGACGGCCGGACCTCTGAACGGCCCCTGGCGCTACGGTTGTTGGCGCGTCCTGAGGTGGGTGTCTTCCTCGGTGCGGCCGCGGTGTACGTGTTCTTCCTGGTCGCTGCTCCGCCGGTGCGGGACAGCGCGTCGATGGCGAA
>NZ_JBXVPZ010000540.1:0-6062 GCF_057961495.1 Streptomyces sp. P5F9
CCCGAGGAGTCCGCAGAGTCCGAGGGGAACGGCGAGCCTGGTCCGGGGGCCGGATGAGCGGCCATGACCGGCCGGCCTTCGGTCTCTCCTTCGACCCGCGCGCCCTGAGTGACCTTCTCCAGGCCCCGGGCGACATCCGCGACCTGGCGCTCGCCCAGCTTCAGGACGTCGTCAACGCCCGTCTGTTCGGCGCCAAACTCACCCGCGATCTCTCCGGCTGCCGCAAGGTCTACGTCGATCACCGCAACGCGTGGCGCATCGTCTACGCCCAGCGGCCGGCGCCCGCCACCTCCGCGTACACCACCGAGATCCACGTCGTGGCCGTCCGCCCGCGGGAGGCACACGACGTGTACGACACCGCCCGCGACCGCCTCGGCATCGCCCCGCGGCCCCTGGGCGAGCGAACCCACGCGGCGCGTACCCGCTCACCGCAACTGGGCGTACGCCAGCCCGCCCCCAAGCCCGGACCGCCTCCCTACGCGATGCCCGGCCTTCCCCGACCTGCACTGTCCCCGACCCTGAAGGGCCCCGTTCGTTGACGCAGTTCCCCAGCCTGATCGACCAGGTCGCCGCCGCCGTACTGGCGCCGGCCGAGGTCACCGAGAACCCGCACCACCGCGCCATCGTCGATGTGTTCGTCGAGATCCAGGACCTCGACGGGCAGCTCGCCGCCCTGGCCGGCGCCGGACGTCCGGCCGGCGTCACCGCGACCGAGCAGCTCGATGCGCTCACCGACCTGCTGATCGAACGCATGGCGGCCGGAGCCGAGTTGAGCGCGCTGCTGTCCACCTCCTGCTGCTGCGCGGCGGCGTACGAGCCCGAACCGCTCAGCGAGTACGAGCCGGTGGACGACGAGGAGCCCTACGGTGAACCGGACCCCGATCCCGATGCCGACGCCGAGGGCTTCGACAACTTCGAGGAACCTGAGGGTCCCGACGACCTGGACGACTTTGACGACCTCGATGTCTTCGACGATTCCGATGACCTTCACGAGGACACGTGTGAGGAGTTCCTGACCTGCCCTAGCCGGCCGTGGACGATCGTCCACGCCTGCCTCGACATCTTCGACGCCTTGGGCGCAGCGCGATACGTCAGCACTGCTGAACTGGTCGCGCGCCTGCGCGAGTTGCCCGGTGAGGCAGAGGGCCGCTGGCGCTACGCGGACCTCACCCCGGTCCGCCTCGCCCTGCTCCTGCGCCCCTACGGAGTCCAGTCCCGCAAGCCGCGCAACGCCGACGGCAGCCGCTACCGGGCCTACCGGCGCGACGACCTGCACGCCGCCCGCCCGGACTGCTCCTGCTGACCCACCCCGCCCTCGCGCGTACCCGCGAGGTGACGGCGGCGGACGGGGGCCTGGTTGCCGCCTTCCACGCGCAGTGTTGCGAACACAACCTGTTGCTCCGCTGGGGCCGTACCCGCCTCACGCCCCGTGACCTTGCACGGCTGCTCGCCCAGGCGCAGTGCTGGATCGGACTCGACGCCAACGAGCGGCCCCTGGCCCTCGTCTGCGTCGGGTCCGTCAGCGGTCAGCCGGGTGTCGTCGACCTCGGACTGCAAGTCGCCGACGACCACCACCGCCGCGGCGTCGGAACGGCTATGGCCCGGCAGGCGGCCCGGATCGCCCGCACGCGCGGGGCACACACCCTCACCGCGTTCACGCACGCGTCCAACACGGCGATGCTCCGGCTCCTGGAACATCTGGGACCCACCCGGCGCACCCGCGACGGCCCCTATGTCGAGGTCCGCGTCGCCCTGGACGCGTACGCCCCAGCTACTCTCCCGCCCACACGAAGCGTCCCGACATGACCTCGCCTCCCGCGGTCCCGCCCGACCGCCGCCCGCGCACCGTGCTCGACCACCGGATCGAGACGGTCGCCGGGTACAGCATCGAGACGCTGTGCCGCCACTGCGACGACGGTCTCCTCGACGCCCCGCACACAGCCTTGGCCAACGCCCACCGCGACCTCGTCCGGGCCGAGCGGGACGTCACCTTCCACCGCGCCCGTCTCGCCCACCTGGCCTCCGGCGAATTCCCCGTCGATCAGGCTCTGTTCGTGCGGATCGAGCGCACCGTCGACCAGCTCGCGCACGCCATCGACGCGCGCGACACCCAGCAGGCCCAGGCCGCCGCCGCGCTGGAGCCGATCGAAGCCGCCGCTCCGCCGCCTGCACCACGGCACGTGCCAGCGAAAGACTTCGCGGCCCTGCTCGCCATCGCCCAGGGCGCCAAGCTCCACGCGAACCTGATCACCCACCGGCTCGCCGTGGCGACCCCCTCACGCACCCGCATCTCCTACTCCCACCTGCAGCACCTGGAGGCGAGCGGCCTCGTGGACCGTGGCACCTCCCGCCCGCTCCGCGCTGGTGCCGGCCAGCCCGTCACCCTCACCGACGCCGGCCGGGCCGTCCTTGCTGCTCCGCGTCCCGCAGGCTCACCCGGCACCACGCAGTCGCCCCGACCGGCGGCCTTTCCGGCTCCCGCGCACCTGCGTCGCTGAACGCCTCAACAAGCCCTGCCCAACGCGCCGTTGGCGTCATCGAACCGAAAGCACCGATGCCCACCCACTCACCGGACTTCCGCCTCGGCGGCTACCACGCCGTCAACGACCTCGTTGACGAACAGTTCTGGCGGCACATCGAAGGAGAGGGCCAGCTCACCGCCCTGGCCGAACACCACACCAGCGACAGCGGGCACAGCTACTACCTCCTCCATAACGGTGCCGTCACCTGGGGTATCCCGGGCGAGCCCCAGCTCGTCGCCCTCCACCTCCAGCGCGACACCGCCGCCCGGACCTTCCGCTTCGACCACGCCGCATTCGCCCTGCCTGCGATGGCCCAGTCCTGGCTGATCGCCCGAGGCTGCCCCGAGGAGCAGATCCTCCTCGCCGACGGCACGGGAAGCGAACCTGCCGACCCGGCCACCCGCGCCCTGGAGAAGCGACTGCGCAGGGACGGCGACCATTTCGCCCTGCTGACCAGCTACACGCACGACACCGAGCCGATGGAGATCACCGTGCTGCTGCGCGCCCTCGACGAGAAGGCTCCGGTGCCGTTCCGGATCCTGCTCGAAGAGGTCGACACCACGGCGTGGACACACACCCTGCGCGAGGGCGGCTTCACCACCTTCGAGGCCGCCACCCAGTGGTGGGAGGCGCACTGGAGCGGCGAGGCGATCCCGCTGCCGCCCGCTTCCCCCACAGCCCGCCACACTACCGCTGCGGGCCTTCCCGCTCCGCGCACACGCCCCGCCTCACCGCGCCGTCCGAGCCGCTGAATTCGCGGCCCGCCGGCCCTGCTCCGTCCTTCCTGCACGGTGAAATACCGGCGGCCTTCGGCGGGGCGGCGCGGAATGTAGCACGCAATCCCCGGTTACCGAAACCGGGGATTCTCCGGAGTCTTGTTCTCGGCCCGTACGGCGTCAGTCCGGGTCCGTTTCCGTATTCCCGTCTCCGGTTTTCGTGGAGGTCAACTTCCCATGCGCACCACCCGCATAGCCGTCGGTGCCGCCGTTCTCGGCGCGCTGGCTCTCCCGCTCGTCTCGATCCCCACCGCCAGTGCTGCCACCACTGTCAGCAGTTGTGCGGCCAAGCCGCCCCCGTACACGGTGCACACCAAGGCTGTGACGATCCGCTCCAGGGCGTCCGCCAAGGCGACGGCGCTCGGCGTGCTCTACCGCAGCCACACGTTCACCGTCCACAAGAGCAGCGGGAACTGGCATTACATCACGGACAAGACCACCGGCGTAAAGGGCTGGGTGTCTGGAACATACGTCTACCGCGACGTCGCCATGTGCCTGGACTAGCAGACCGGCCTGGCAATTCCTTTGTCCGGCAACCGAGTCCACGGATATTTCCCTCGCATGCCGGATACGTAGTGCAGATTTCCCCGCCCCGAAAACGCGAATGAAAGGAGCCTTGCTGTGCCCGAGTTCAGCGAGGACGTGATGGGCGTCGTCACTGAGCGGATCGAGGCCCGCTTCCAGATGCCGCTCGCCGATCTACGCCGGGCCGTCCAGGCGGTACCGCAGGCCAACTCCGATGCCAGCAGTGTCGTGCACTGGTACGACCTGCTCGCCGAATCCCAGGACGCGCTCGAGACCGCGGAGGACGCGCTCGTCGCGGCGCTCGGCACCCAGCCGGGCGAACTCGACGACACCGCCATGGAGTTGGCGTATCAGGTCAACGTGGCGGTCGCCGTACGGGACGGGCGCGTGATGGTCGTGGACTATCTCCTCGACCCCCTCGCCCCGGGCAAGCGTGGACCGGGAGCCTGGCGTGGCACGGACCCCGCCGCGCGCCGCGCTCCGACGCTGCACACCTCCGCGCCCGTACTGCCCGGCACGCGGGGTGTCCCGGCGCGAGGGGCGGCGCGATGAGCGTCACCGACAAGTCCACCAGTCGCGACACCGCGCTGGAGGAGGCATTCGGCGCGTCCGTCGCCGAACTGTATGCCCAGGCGGCGCACTCCGAGGCCGGTGCCGCACTCCATCGCGCGCTGGAGCTGCGCAGCTTCCTCGCCATCGCCGAGGAACAGGTCGTCCGCGTACGGGACCGCGTCCGCGCCGGCATGTCCGCCGACCGTGACCTGGGCGAGCTGTCAGCCGAGGACCTGCGCATGGACGCCCAGTGGCTGGAGGCGGCTCTGGCCGGCCGCAACGGCTACGTCACCGCCCTCGACGACCTCCTGCGGACCATGCCCGCTCCCGGCCAACTCCCCACACGTCCGGTGCAGTTCGCCCAGCCGAAGATCACCGCCACTGCTCCGCCCGCCCCCAGTGCCGGGGCGGTGCGGACCCGCCGTTCCTGAAAGCCCGCCGATTGCCCCAGCCCGATGCGGCTCACGCCGTCTCCGAGATCATCGCCCAGCGCATCGAGGCGCTGTACGGACAGCCGCTCGCCGAACTCGAAGTCCTCGCCGACAGCACTCCCGACGCCACCCTGCTCGCGGCGCTCACCGGCAGCCACAGCGACCTGGTTCTCGCCGAACGCACCACCGCCTTCCAACTGGCGAGGCTGCGCGAACTCACCACCCCTGAACGGGAGATCGGCCGCTTTGCCGCCGGCCACATTCTCGACTGCGCTCGCCGCATCGTCGAGTCCGTCGCCATCCGAGACGCCTGCGCCAAACACACCGGCGCGGTCCTGGCAGGACTACGCCGCGCACCGGCCCCGGACCCCCAGTCGTCCGCGCCACCTGCACCTGCCGCTCCGGCGCCCGCCACGTCCCGCACCCGCTGATCTGCCCTGTACCGCTTGAGGAGCACCATCCTTGGCCACCACCGCTCAGCCCCCCACCACCCCGAACGACCTCGCCAGTGTCACCAAGACCCTGGATCTGCTCGCCCCGCGCTGGAGCGTGTGGGTGCTGATGACCCTCTCCTCCCAGCCGCTGCGCTACGCCGAGATCAAGCCGCGGTTGCCGTGGCTCGCCGATGGCCAGCTCCACCCCCGGCTGCGCCACCTCACAGGCGCCGGCGTGGTCGAACGCACCGAGTACGCCCCGCGTCACGTCACCTACGGCCTCACCCGTCGCGGCGCCGAGCTGCTGCCCGTCCTGGCCCAGATCGCGTCCTGGGGCGACACTCATCTGGAGAAGCAGCTCGTCACCAGCAAGGCCACCGGCGAGCTGGAGCCCGAGCGGATCCCCCCGGCCCAGAACATCGACGACGCGCTCGCCCTGATTGCCCCGCGGCACGCCACGCCGATCCTGATGGCCCTGCAGGCCCGGGGCCGTGCGAGCGCCAAGAGCCTGGCGGCCGAGGCCATGCCCGGCTACGGACTGACCGCCGTCTACAAGCCCCTGGACCGCCTGGTCACCGACGGACTCGTCACGGCTACCGGCAGCGGCGACTTCCAGCTGTCCGTCAGCGGCCGGGCACTCGCCCCCGTCTTCCAGTCCATCACCGCGTGGGCACTCCTCCCGCCCGCCGGGGCCGACCCGCTTCGCCAGCGGGGGGTTGCCCCGTCCCGGACCCGCTCCGGCCCGTGGGCGACCACCCCGACGCGCCTTCCGGCGCCGACAGTTCCGGCTGCACCGTCCGCCGGCCCCGCCCTGGCCACCAC
>NZ_JBXVPZ010000541.1:0-6047 GCF_057961495.1 Streptomyces sp. P5F9
GGCGGGGGCGGGTGGACTGGGCGAGCCAGCGGTGGATGGCCTGCTCGTTGGCGGTGACGGTCTGTTGGGTGGCCCACTGGGCGGTTTCGCGGTCGGGGTAGGTGGCGGAACGGGTGCGCATTCGTTGCTCGCTCTCAGTCTTCGTCGAAGGCCCAGAAAACTCCCACTTCGGAGCCCGAAACGACAACAAGGCCGCAGTCGGTAGTGAAGTTGGAAAGGCAGTTCCATTCAGCATCGGGATTCAGCAGATCCACATCAGGGTTAACCCGAGCGGCGGCCAGATTGGTGTAGTAGGCAGTTTCCGGGGTGAATCTTGAAATAATCGTTTCGGCGCACTCGAAAAGTCGCTTTTTACGGTTCTCGAAATCCGGGATGTTTGAAGCTTGGTAGTACTGTCCTTGGAGGGCGACCAGTAGTTGGGATGCGGATCTCTTTCCCACTCGGTAAAGAAGGGAATCGAATTCATCGAGACTCAGGTCGGCGAATGGTGTCTCTTGGTGTTTCTCGCTGCCGGACCCTGGCGGGGGAAAATTCAGAGACCCCCATTTTCGTGGGTCTTTGACTTTCAGTCTCATGACGGCCTGGACGTCGTAGCGCCAGTCTTCATGGTTCCGGGGGCCCACCGCCGCGAAGGTCCACGCCCCGCCGAAAAGTTCCAGCAGAGCCGATTTCCACGAAGCGGAATCGATCATCTCTTGCCCTTCATGGCTTGTTGTTCCTCAGGACTGCACCGTGTCGCTCGGCATTGATGTGAGGACGACGTAGGGCGGATGGCCGCCGGGGCGGGGTTTCAAGGTCACATTGACGATATGCGAGTCGTGGGCAGTGGAGTCACCTCGCGTCCAAGTCCGACCCACGGTGTCGTTGAAAGTGAGTCCCACGGTTCGCTTGGAACGGTCCGGATTCGGGTTGCTCGCCAGCCAGTTGGCGATCTTCTGCTGGTTGCCCGGGTCGTCGAGGACATCCTGGGTGTACCGCTGGGCCGACGCCAGGTCGGTAAATGTCGATGCGGCGATCGGCGCGACCGTACCGTCCGGACGTACCTTCGCCTGGTCGCGAAGCCTCTGCTCCAGTTGTGCGTCCGTCTTTCCCACATGCTTGTCGATGACGTGTGAACCTGCCAGTCCTTCCTGATTGGCGAGATCGACGGGGAAGCGGTGCTTGGACTCGTCATCTCCCGGAACCGTGTAGAGCGGATCTCCTTTGAAGTCCGTCAATGCCCGCGCGCCGAACGCCTCGGCCCTGGCCGTTTCGGCATTGAAGGTCGGTGCGCTCGTGTATGCCTCGTCCAGTGCCGGAAGCAGTGCATTGATTTCGCCGACCTGCCGATGGATACGGTTGTTATAGGCCGATACGGCATCGTTCAGGGCGCCCTCGTCGATGTTCAGCACGATCCCGACGGAGACGTCCGCGACCAGGCCTTTTCCTGTTTCCCACAGCCCTTTCAGCAGACTTTTCGCGTCCGTGACGTCGATATCTCTGGGGTCGAGTTGCTTGATACTGTCGACAACGGCTTGGCGGTAGATCCGGTGCAGATCGTCCCGGACGTCCTCGGCGGCCTTCGCGACGTTGTAGATCGCGTCGACCATGGCATCGCATGTGTCGAAGAGAACGGCGAAGACGGGATGGCTGCTTCCCCTCTTCTTCGCGTCGTCGTTGGACCAGTCGTAACCTCCGCGGCTCTTGCCCCACGCGGAAGTCCCCCACAACGTGCTGCAGAACGTCCGCATCGCGTTGTACCAGTCCTGATCGGTCTGGTCGGTGATGCTGCCGACGAGGCCCGTCAGCGTTCCGTCCACCATGCCGAGCGTGGTCTGCGGCATGCGCCATGCCTGGGAGATCGAGTACAGGCGCAGGTGATGGGGCAGCGGAAGGATCGTTGCCGCCTTGCCCCAGCGGCACTCGTGCTCCAGCAGGGGACGCATGACAGCCAGGACCACGGCTTCCAGGCCTTCGAGGGCCTCCTGCATCAAGTCCTGGCCTGGATCGATGTCCCCCCACTTGAAATCGGTGACCGGGCCGTACGTGGGGGCTTTGTCGATGACATGGGGGTTCGGCCGGTGCGTCGGCTGTCCCGTCGGCGAAGGGTGTGTGGCCGCGTCGGCCGCCGCGTAGTTGTTGGCGGTGGACGTGAAGCCCACAGCGGCTCCTCCCACGCTCACCACGGACTTCGCCCAGACCTCCAGGAAACGCTCGGCGACTTTCAGGTAGGCGGTCGTGAAGTCCTTCATCGCCGTACCCCTCCCGCCGCCGTCCGGGTACCGGGCCAGTTCGTCGAGGAACGACTTGATGCCACGGTCAAGAGGGTCCTGCTGGCCTGCTATGCCCGTTGAGACGCCGTACAGGACGGTCGGAGTGACATCGATCTTCCCGGTCCCGGGAGGCGTCGGGGTACTCATCGGGCGGCTCCCCAGCCGCGCAGCACCGCCCGGTGTGCCGCCGCGTAATTCGCGTGACCGGTGGTGACGTAGGCGTGCAGCCACTTCTGCGCGGCCTGCAGATCCTGCGCCGACCGGTCCCACTCGTCGAGCTTCTGGACGAAGACCTCGCGGGCCTCGCCCTTCCACGACAGGACGACCGGTTCGGCGCGGTCGTAGAGGTCGTCGAGTTTGCCGTTGAGCTGCTTGAGGATGTCCTCCAGCTCGGCGGTGAGGTCGTGGAGCGTGGCGAAGGAGACGGATATGTGGCCGTCGTCGGCGGAGGCCCCGGTCGACATGATCCCCCTGGGTATCGGTCGGTAACTACGGCTGGGCAATGGGTACTTGACGGCTCGCGGGCGGAAGGGGCAGAAGAGTCAGAAGGAGTCGAGGCTGCTGCGGGGAGCCGGTGCCGGCGTATCCCCTGCCGTCTCCACGTTCGGCGTGGACAGCTTGTCGACCTCGCTGCCGACGTCGACCTGGATCGTCCGCATGTGCTCCAGCACCTCGATGTCGTGCGCGGAGAAGCCGTCGCGGCTCATCCGCACGGCCTGTTCCAGCAGCTTCATCACTTCGCGGATGCGTACGGCGTCCTCGGTCGCCGCGCGATGGAACTCGCGGTACGCCGTCGCCGCCGGGCCGCGCCAGCCGGCCTCGACGCGGTCGACGATCGCGTCCATGCGTCTGACCTGCTTGTCGAGGTGGTCCTGCATGTCGTCGAGGTCGCCGGCGAGTTTGGTGAGGTCCTTGGACGACACGTGCAGGTCAGGGTTGCCACCCTGGCCCGTGCCGGTTCCGGGCACTGCCATGCCGTATCTCCGCCCCCGTCGCGTCGACATCACACGTCACTTGCTGTTGCAATAATCCTACGGTTCGCAGTGACCTCGAAGCGAGGCGGTCAGGTCGCCGTACTGCCCGTCGTGGAGTGGCCAGGTGTGCTGCTTGGACACGTTGGTGCCTCTTTCCGAACCTGCCGCCGCAGGCCAAGCCGTGTGACGCGGCACGGGGCGCAGCCCTCACGGCGCCGACCAGGCCCGGTCGGCGAACAGCCAGGTGGTATCGATCAGCCCAGCGACGCGGTTGCCGCGCGCAGGTCCTCCAGGGCTGCCAGTGCGTGAGGCGCGAGCCCTTCCGTGGCATCACGATCGCTTTCACACCACTGGGCGTAGCCCCGCTTGAACGCGAGGACTCCCAGCTCACCCGCGAGATGCGCGATCGGCTCGGGGACACCGCGGGCGATGAGCGCGGCTGTCATGGCGGCCGCGAGACCGACGCTCTTGAGGGCGTCGCGCTCCTGAAGTTCGGTGCTGGCCGCCACGGCGGCTTTGAGGCGGGGGCCGAGTTCACGGTTCGTCGGCCCCATGGCGTTCGATGCGCGTTCGAGACCGGCCGCCACCGCCTGAAGCGGGCTGGCGCTCGCAGGCGCCTCGGTGATGCCGTCGGCGAGCAGCCTGCTGAGCGTCTCCTGGCCGGCGACCAATAGCTCTCGCTTGTCGGAGAAGTGCCGGAAGAAGGTGCTCTTGGTGACGCCGGCACGCTCGGCGATCTGCGCCACCGTGGTGGCGTCGTACCCCTGCTCGGTGAACAGGTCGACGGCCGCAACGACGAGTCGCTGGGCCGCACCCGGTTGCCATCTAGCCATGAGACCCAGGATAGGTGATGGGACACCTGTCCCATCACCGTGTAAGGTCAGTGATGGGACAATGGTCCCATCACTTTCAGGGAGAGCTCATGCATGTCTTCGTCACCGGCGGTACCGGCACCATCGGCTCCGCCGTCGTCGCCGAACTGCTCGGCAACGGCCACACCGTTCTCGCGCTGGCTCGCTCGGACGGCTCCGCGCAGTCCCTTGAGGGCGCTGGTGCCAAGGTGCTGCGAGGAGAACTGGCGGACCTCGACGTCCTGCGGTCCGGCGCCGCACAGTGCGACGGCGTGATCAGTCTCGCGTTCGGACGCGACTACGGCAGTCCGGACACGCTCGCGCAGGCCATCGCCGAGGAGAGCGCCGCTCTCGCCGCGCTGGGGCAGGAACTCGTCGGAAGCGACCGCCCGATCGTCACGGTCTCGGGGACGCCCTGGGTGCCGGGGCGCGCCTCCACCGAGGCCGATCCGCTGCCGACCGACGGACCGGTGGGCGGTCGGGGCCGTTCGGTCACCGCGCTGCTGGATCTCGCCTCGCGCGGTCTGCGCAGCACGGCTGTCCGCATGCCGCGCACGGTCCACAACCAGGGTCAGGGCGGATTCGCCGGCCTACTGGCCGATCAAGCGCGCCGCACCGGGGTGGCCGGCTACCCCGGCGACGGCACCCAGCGCTGGCCGGCCGTGCACGCGCTCGACGCGGCGGTCCTGTTTCGTCTGGTCCTTGAGTCGGCACCGGCCGGGACGGCCTGGCACGCCGTCGCCGACGAGGGCGACGCGGTGCGGGACATCGCGACAGTCATCGGCCGGCGGCTGGGCCTGCCGGTCGAGCAGGTGCCGCAGGAGAACTTCGGCCCGTTCGGCCCGATCTTCGCC
The DNA here is from genome assembly GCF_057961495.1 of Streptomyces sp. P5F9. NCBI lineage: Bacteria > Bacillati > Actinomycetota > Actinomycetes > Kitasatosporales > Streptomycetaceae > Streptomyces > Streptomyces sp. P5F9. The sequence goes on from NZ_JBXVPZ010000541.1 coordinate 4,932, forward strand.
ATGGACCAGCCGGCTTCCAGCGCCCACACCCGCGATGCCCTCGGGTGGCAACCGACACACTCCCGCCTCCTCAAGGACCTGGAGAACATTCAGCCCTGACGGGTTTCGGTAGAACTCGGCCCAAGTAGGGCCCGCGGCAGGCGGACGGGCATCAGGACCAGATGGCCGAGCTGACCGATCCGGCCGTCTGCGGCCTTCGCCGCTTATGTGACGCGCGTGCTGAGCGAACGGGACGAAGCAGCCGGGCGAGGTGACCAGATGCTGGGCAGGCCGGCCACGCGCTACCGGCTCACTCCGCCTCTGGAGAAGGCCGGCGGCCACATCGGTTACGACGTCGGGCCCAGCGCACGCCGCCAAGGACACGCGACCGCGATGCTCGCCGCAGCCGTGCCGATCGCCCCCTCGCTCGGCATCACGCGGGCCCTGTTGACCTGCGACGGGACGAACACCGCCTCCCAGCGCGAGATCGAAACGAACGGCGGCCATCCATCGACAGGGCCGGTGACAAGCGCCGTCACTGGGCCGACATCCTGATCAGCCGCCCGCCGGGACACCCCATCGACACACAAATCAATTGTGAAATGGGGCCAGTTGGAATCGCTTTGGTGGGGGCGGCCACTGAACGTCGCCCTGGCCACGTCGTGGAGCTTCTGACGGCAACGGTGGTGCCGCCGGGGGTTGTTCGCCGGATGGCCTCGACGGGTCACGGAGTTATGTCTCGTGGTGCCCCGCGATGTCCAACTCCGCCCAGACGGTCTTGCCGACGGTGAGCCTCTCCACGGCCCAACGGGCGGCCAGCGCACGGACGATGAGCAGACCTCGGCCGAACTGGTCGTCGGGGGTGGAGGTTTGGGAGTACGGGAGCCGCTCTCCCCTCGGATCGGTGACCGCCACGCGTAGTGCGTTGCCGGTGAGGGACGTCTCCACGCGGAACAGACGGTCCCGCAGGCACCCGTGCAGTAAGGCGTTCGTGCACAACTCGCTTGCCAGTAGCGCCGCGTCGCCGGCGGAGTGGGGGTGTCCCCAGGTGGCGGTGAGGTGGGCGACGTGTCTGCGGGCGCGGGGGATGTTGATCGGGTACGGGGTGTAGGTGACGGCGTCGTAGTGGTCGTAGCG
>NZ_JBXVPZ010000542.1:0-6018 GCF_057961495.1 Streptomyces sp. P5F9
GAGCCAGTCCCTGACCGAGGTCGAGACCTACGGCGTCGAGCGCATCCCCGACGCGGACCGCACCGCCACCCCGCTCGACCTGTTCCGGGTCGCGTTCGGCGGTGCCAACACCTTCTCCACCTGCGTGCTGGGTGCCTTCCCGATCCTGTTCGGCCTCTCCTTCTGGCAGGGCCTCGCGGCCACGCTCCTGGGAGTCGTCGTCGGCGCCCTGATCCTGTGCCCGATGGCGGTGTTCGGCCCGGTCAACGGCACGAACAACGCGGTCGCCTCCTCCGCGCACCTGGGCGTGCACGGCCGGGTCGTCGGCTCGTTCCTGTCCCTGCTCACCGCCGTCGCGTTCTTCTCCATCTCGGTGTGGAGCTCCGGCGACGCCCTGGTCGGCGGCGCGCACCGGCTGTTCGGCCTGGAGCAGAGCACGCTCTCCTACGTCGTCGCGTACGCGCTGTTCGCGGTCCTGGTCCTCGCGGTCTGTGTCTACGGCTTCCGGTTCATGCTGTTCATCAACAAGATCGCCGTGCTGTCCGCGACGGTCCTGTTCCTGCTCGGCGCGATCGCCTTCGCCGGTGACTTCGACCCGTCGTACGCCGGTGTCTTCACGTCCTCGGCGGACGCGGCGACCCAGTCGCTGTTCTGGCCGTCGTTCATCGGCGCGGCGCTGATCGTGCTCTCCAACCCGGTGTCGTTCGGTGCGTTCCTCGGCGACTGGTCGCGCTACATCCCGGCGAACACGCCGCGCCGCAAGGTGGTCGGTGCCGCGTTCCTCTCCCAGGTCGCGACCCTGCTGCCGTTCGTCTTCGGTCTGGCGACCGCGAGCATCATCGCCACGAAGGCACCCAAGTACGTCGACCCGGCCGCCCCGAACTTCGTGGGCGGACTCCTCGCGATCTCGCCGAGCTGGTTCTTCCTGCCGGTCTGTCTGCTGGCCCTGATCGGCGGCATGTCGACGGGCACGACCTCGCTCTACGGCACCGGGCTCGACTTCTCGTCGGTGTTCCCGCGGCTGTCGCGGGTGCAGGCGACGATCCTGGTCGGTGTGCTGTCCATCGCGTTCATCTTCATCGGGCGCTTCGGCCTCGACCTGGTGCAGTCGATCTCCACCTTCGCCACGATGATCATCACCTGTACGACACCGTGGATGGTCGTGATGATGCTCGGCTTCTACACCCGGCGCGGCTGGTACGACCCGGACGCGCTCCAGGTCTTCAACCGCCGTCAGCGCGGCGGGCGTTACTGGTTCGCGCACGGCTGGAACTGGCGCGGCATGACCGCCTGGTGGGTGGCCGCCGTCGTCGGTGTGCTGTTCACCGACATCCCGGGGCAGTTCGTCGGCCCGCTCGGCGACCTGGCCAACGGCGTCGACATCAGCCTGCCGCTGTCGCTGGCCGTCGCCGCCGTGCTGTTCCTGGGCCTGCTCCGGCTGTTCCCCGAACCCCGTGCCGCGTACGGCCCGGAGGGCGCGCGGCTGGCCCGTACCGTCGAGGTGCCGGTGCCGCCGATCACCGGCCCCGGTGCGGAGTCCAAGGCGCCCGCGGTGGCCGCCGAGGCCGGCTGATGTCGGCCTGGATCGACCTGTCGGTGCCCGTCGTCACCGGGATGCCCGTGTATCCCGGTGACCCGGCCGTCGAGGTCTCCCCCGCCCTGCGCGCACCCCGGGACGGCGTCAACGTCCTTCAGCTGCACATGGGTTCGCAGTCGGGCACGCATGTCGACGCCCCGTACCACGTGGACGACGCGTGGCCCCGCCTCGACGAACTGCCGTTGGAGCGCTTCGCCGGGCCCGCGGTGCCGGCCGACGTACGGGGGCTGCCGGACCGTGCGCCGATCACGCCCGACCTGCTTGCTCCGGCGCTGGGGCAGTTGAGGCCCGGGGCCCTCGTTCTGCTGACCACGGGCTGGTCGGCGTACTGGGGCACCGACCGCTACCTCGCCCACCCGTGGCTCACCCCGGAGACGGCCGAGGCCCTCGTCGCGGCGGGCGTGCGTACGGTCGCGGTCGACGCGCTGAGTGTCGATCCGACGCCCGAACCCGGCGATGTGACGGCCGGCTTCGGCCTGCCCGCGCACCGAGTCCTGTGCGGCGCGGGCGGGGTGATCGCCGAGAACCTCACGGGTCTGGAGCAGCTGGTGGATGTTCCGGAAGTGGAGCTGTTCCTGTTCCCTCTGCGGCTGCCGGGGGCGGACGGTGCGCCGGTACGGGCCGTGGCGCGGGCGGTCTGATCGTTCCGGGAAGGTCGTTGTCAGACCCGGCGGTTACGTTGGGACCATGACTCGATTCGTGGTGGTGGCGGGCGCGTGGCTCGGTGCGTGGGCGTGGGACGAGGTGGTGCCCGAGCTGCGCGGAGCCGGGCACGAGGCGCATGCGCTGACCTTGTCCGGGCTCGCGGAGAAGCGGGGGGTTCCGGCCGGGCAGCAGACCCATGTCCAGGACATCGTCGACGAGGTCGAGCGCCTCGGTCTACGGGACGTGGTCCTGGTCGGACACAGTTACTCCGGTGTGCCTGTCGGTCAAGCCGCGGAGCGGATCGGCGACCGGCTGGCCCGGGTGGTGTTCGTCGACGCGAACGTGCCGGTCGACGGGGAGTCGTTCCTGGACGGCTTCCCGAGCGACTTCGTCAGGAAGTCGCTCGACGAGAACGACGGCTACTGGCCGCCCCTGGACCCCGCGGACTACGCGGGCCAGGGCCTCACGGACGAGCAGATCACCCGCATAGTCACCGAGGGGACCCCGCACCCGGGTGCCGCGCTCACCGAACCGGCGGTCCTGGCCCACCCGTTGGCCGACCTCCCGGCCACCTACATCAAGTGCCTCCTGGATGGTGACGAGTTGCCGGCCCCGGCGGACGAACCGGTCGCGAGCGGGCGCTGGGAGCTGGTCCGGATGGACACGGGCCACTGGCCGATGTTCTCCCAGCCCCGCGAACTGGCCCGGATACTCGTCGAGTCGGCCACCCGGTCCTGACGCACGCACGGACGCCCGCCTGCCTCCCCCACCCCGACGAGGATTTCGTATGTCCCCCACGAAGAACGTCCTGGCCGTCGTCCCACCCCACATGGGCGGCCGCACCGCGGGAGCCGGACTCGCGACGCTGCTGCCCGACGGGGTGGACGTCACCGTCGTCGAGACGGTCGACGAGGACCCGCAGGCCCTGCGCGCGGCGCACGTCGTCATCACCGCGCTCTCCCCGGTGACCGCCGAACACCTCGCCGCGGCACCGGAGTTGGAGCTGGTGCAGTGCGCGAGTCACGGCTTCGACTACGTCGACCTGAACGCTGCCCGCGCCCAAGGGGTCGTCGTCTGCACCATCGGTTCCAGCGGTGCCGAGGCACAGAACGTGGCCGAGCAGACCTTCGCCCTCATGCTGGCGCTTGCCAAGCAACTCGTCCCCGCGCACACCGCACTCGTCGAGGGCGACTGGGCGCTGCCCCGGTTGCAGCGATCCCTGACCGAGCTGTCCGGCAAGACGCTCGGCATCGTGGGACTGGGCGCCATCGGGCGGCAAGTCGCCCGCCGCGCGGCCGCGTTCGACATGACCGTCGTCTACGCCGGCCGACGCCCCGTCCCCGAGGAGACGACCGCCCGGCTCGGCGGCGCCCGGCACGTCCCGCTCGACGAACTGCTGCGCCTCTCCGACTACGTCACCCTGCACGCGCCGCTCACCGACGGGACCCGGCATCTCCTGAGCGCGGAGCGACTCGCGCTGCTCAAGCCGAGCGCGTTCGTGATCAACACCGCGCGGGGCGCCCTGATCGACCAGGACGCCCTGGCGGACGCTCTCGAAACCGGGGCCCTCGCGGGTGCCGGCCTGGATGTCTTCGACCCCGAACCCCCCACCCCGGCCCTGCGGTTGCTCAAGGCCCCGAACGTGGTGCTCTCACCGCACGCCGGCGGTGTGACCCGGGAGACGGTGCTCCGGATCGCGCTGGCCGCCGTGCAGAACGCCGCCGGGTACCTGACCGGCACGTCGCCCTCCGATGTGGTCAGTTGAGCCGGTCCGCGATCTTCGCGGGGCGCGGTGACGGGGCTCCCGTGCCGGCGATCGACAGCGAACCGGGGCTGGCCGTCACCGAGTCGGTCAGCCAGCGTTGCGCGGTGGAGCCGTCGCGGACCTTGAGGACGATGTCGGCGCCCGGGTCCTTGGTGGTGGAGGTGAGCGCGAGTTCCGAGTTCCAGCGGGGCAGCAACTCGCCCTGCACGGTGAGGTCGTAGCGGACGTCGTTGCCGCGCTTGGCCTTCCCGTCGGCGCAGGTGCCGAGGACGACGACACCGGCGTCCGCGTGCGAGTCGAGGCACAGCCCGGGGCTCGCCACACTGCGCAGCAGCCCGTCGGTGTCGTACGACCACTCCTGGGTCCCGGCCGACGAACAGACCGCCAGGACGACGCCGGCGCCGGCCTTCGCGGTGCCCCGGATGTCGAGGCACAGGTCGGCGGCGGCGTTGTGCAGCCGCGTCCGCTGGGGTGTGGCGGGGAGCCTGGCGGTGCCGGGTGCCGATGTCGACACGTGTCCGGAGCCGGTGTTCGTGGTGCTGGAGGCGACGGGACCGGCGGTGCCGCCGCCGTCGGCCGGCCACAGGACGACGGCGAACACCGTCGCGAGGACCCCGGCACCGATCAGACCGACGCCGACGAACAGCGATCGGGGCGACCGTTCCAACCGGGCCGACCGGGCCGCGTCCACGAGACGGCGGCCGGGTGCGGGGATGCGGGACAGCAGCCGGTGTCGTCCCGTGCTGCCGCCGGTGTGTCCGCCGTGCCGGGAGGCCGTCCTCGTCCGTGTCTCGCGCCCGGCACGGCCGGGCCGTGATGCGAGGTAGGGGCGGGCGCCCCAGCCGAGCACGGCCTCGGCGAGGAGGACACCCAACCCGCCTTCGAAATAGCTGAGTTGTTCGGCGGCGAAACGGCAGTGGCGGCACTGGGCGAGATGCTGCTGGACATCCGGCAGCAGTTCGCCGCCACGCCGGATCGGGACGTCGAGGAGGCGGTTGTAGAAGCGGCAATCCTGGGTCGGCGCGAGTTCCCGGTGGGCGCGTACACAGCCTTCGCGGAATTTTTCGTGCGCCTGTTGGAGAGCGGCCGACGCGTTGTCGGTATCCATGCCGAGCAGGGCCGCCGGCACGGTTATCGACTCGGCCTCGACCTCGGTGTGCCACAGCAGGCACTGGGCGAACGGCGGAAGCGTCTGGAAAGACCGCTCGGCGAGCTTGCGATTTTCCGCCGTCATCGACTTCGCGGCACGCATGGCGCGGCCCCCGGAGGGATTCTCCAGGTCGGGAACAACACTGGATATTCGCTCTTCCGTCGACCACTCCCGGATCGTGTCGCGCACGGTCAGCAGCAACCGGGGCCGCAGCGCCACACCGTGTTCGCCGAACGTCAGCCGGTCGAACACCCGGTGGAAGGCGGCCGCCGCGGCCATGGCGGGCACGGGCCCCTCGGCGGCGAGACAGATGCCCGCGTAATCCTCGACCGGCCGCCAGTGCCGTGCCATGAGCAGCGCGACGGAATGAGCGGCCTCGCCCTCCGGACGGCCCCGCAGCCGGGCGGCCAGGGTCTCGTCGGATTCCTCGGGGGCCCCGCCGTCCGGCGGCGGGTAAGGAGGACGAGGGGGATGCGGGATGGACACGGAGTGGATCCCTCGGATTCGGTTCATCAACAGGTCAATGAGCCCCGGGCATTACCCCCGCGCGGGTGTTTCACCCTTGCACAACCCACCCTGCCCAACAAGGCACTTGGGTAACTTCCATACCATTGAAAGAAAGTCAGATGCGGCGACAACTCGGTCCACCAGCACGGGCTTTCGACTTTCCATGCGCCCCGTGTGAACCATGCGCACACGCCGGTGCGCCACGCACGCTCCCGGCACACGGCTCACCGCGATCCACTGGGTTCGGCCCTTCTCGGAGGCCACGCGCTGGACGGCGGCTCTCCCGCGCCAAACGGCCGCCGACCCTGCTCCTCCCGCCCTCGGTCGGCGGCCGTTTGGCGCGGGAGAGCCGCCGTCCAGCGCGTGGCCTCCGAG
>NZ_JBXVPZ010000543.1:0-6017 GCF_057961495.1 Streptomyces sp. P5F9
GAGGGGGAGGCCCCCCAGGTTCGCTTTCACTGCGGGGACGCCTTCGCCCTCGCCGGTACCCAACTCCCCGGCCCCTACGACCTCGTCTACGACTCCGGCTGTTTTCACCATCTGCCCCCGCACCGGCGCATCAGCTACCTCGCCCTGCTGGACCAAGTCCTCGCCCCCGGCGGCCACTTCGCGCTCACGTGCTTCGCCGCCGGTGGGATGGGTTCCGAGCTGCCCGATGCGGAGCTGTACCGCGGCTCCGGGCTTCAGGGCGGGTTGGCCTACACGCCTGATGAACTGCGGTGGATATTCGGGGAGTTGGAGGTGGTCGAGCTGCGTCGGATGCGGGATGAGCCGGACGCGTCGTCCAGCTTCGGGGAGGACTTCCTCTGGACGGCGTTGTTCCGCCGGGGGACCGGAGCGTAGGGCTACCTCTCCTCTGCGATCGGCAAAACAGGAACCCGCAACCGCATGGCCTCCATGCGGTTGCGGGTTCCTGTTTTGCCGATCGCAGAGGAGAGGTAGTTGCGGACGGTGGACTCGGAGAGGTGGAGCTTCGTGGCGATGTCGGAGACCGTCGCGCCGTCCACCGAGGCCTTGAGGACGTCGCACTCGCGGGCGGTGAGTGGATTGGGGCCCGCGCTCAGCGCGGCGGCGGCGAGCGCCGGGTCGATGACCGTCTCGCCGGTGAGGGCGCGGCGGATCGCGGCGGCGAGGTCCTCCACCGGGCCGTCCTTCACCAGGAAGCCGGCCGCGCCCGCCTCCATCGCCCGGCGCAGATAACCGGGGCGGCCGAAGGTCGTGAGGATCAACACCCGGCAGTCCGGGGCCTGTTCGCGGAGTTCGGCGGCGGCGTCCAGGCCGCTCATGCCGGGGAGTTCGATGTCGAGGAGGGCGACGTCGGGGCGGTGGGTGAGGGCCGCGTCCACGATCGTGTCACCCCTTCCGACCTGGGCGACGACCTCCAGGTCCGCCTCCATGCCGAGCAGCAGGGCGAGGGCGCCGCGCATCATGCCCTGGTCCTCGGCGAGCAGCACTCTGACGGACTTGGCGGGCCGGTGGTCCCGGGGCATCTCATCCACGGGGCAAGAGTAAGGCCCGGGGAGACCCGGGGCGGTTGTCAAAAACTCTTCATTGTTCGCGTCCGCGAGTCTTGACGGTCCCGGGCTGCGGGCAAACAATCGCCTCGGCATTCTGCAATCACCTCGGAATTTCCGGATGCCGGGCCGATTTCGGAAACCTTTCGACAAACTCTCGACGGTTCGACATTTCGATCGCGAATGGGTTCGGTATATCGATCGAACGAGGTTCGGTATATCGACCAACCGCTCGCGCCGCAACTCCAAGCACCCCGCCCCACCCGCGCTTCACCTCCGAACAGCCCGCTCCACCCGCACTGACCACCCGCACCGCCCTACCCGCAACAGAAGAGGTGCACCGTGTTCCTGAGATTCCTCCGCACCCGGCCGCGCCGGCTGAGAAACGCCACCCTCGCCGCGCTGTCCGCCCTCGTGACCGTCCTCGCGCTGGCCGTCGGCGTGCCGCAGGCGTCGGCCGCCACCTCGCTGCCGTGCGACATCTACGCCACCGCCGGCACGCCCTGCGTCGCCGCGCACAGTCTCGTCAGGGCGCTCTACTCGTCGTACAACGGCTCGCTGTACCAAGTGCGGCGGGCCTCCGACAGCGCCACCGCGAACATCGGCCTGCTGGCGGCCGGCGGGTATGCCAACGCGGCGGCGCAGGACTCGTTCTGTGCCGGTACGACCTGCGTCATCACCAAGATCTACGACCAGTCCGCGCGCCACAACGACCTCACGATCGAGGGCGCGGGCGGGGCCGGTGTCGCCGATGTCGGGGCGCCCGCGGACGCGCTGCCGGTGACCGCCGGCGGGCATCAGGTCTACGGCCTGGAGATCTCGGCCGGCATGGGCTACCGCGACAACTCCACCTCGGGCGTGGCGACCAACGGTGCCGCCGAGGGGATGTACATGGTGACGTCCGGCACCCACGTCAACGGCAGCTGCTGCTTCGACTACGGCAACGCGGAGACCAACAACCAGGACACCGGCAACGGTCACATGGACGCGATCAACTTCGGTACGGAGTGCTGGTTCTCGCCCTGCTACGGCGGGGGTCCCTGGGTGCAGGCCGACCTGGAGAACGGGCTGTTCCAGTCGGACTCCGGGTACAGCAAGAACACGGCGAACACCGGCACCGGGGCGATACCGTTCGTCACCGCTTTGCTGAAGAACAACGGTCAGAACCATTTCGCGCTGAAATCCGGAAACGCGCAGTCGGGGAGTCTCACGACCTCCTATTCCGGGGGTGAACCCACCACGAGCGGTTACTCGCCCATGCATCAGGAAGGCGCGATCGTCCTGGGTACCGGCGGGGACAACAGCAACGGCTCCATCGGTTCGTTCTTCGAGGGCGTCATGACCGCCGGCATCCCGACCGACGCCGCCGACAACTCCGTACAGGCGAACATCGTGTCCGTCGGCTACGGCGGCTCGACCGGCACCACCGGGACGCTGGCGGCCGGTTCGGAGATCTCGCTGCGCGCGACCACCTCGTGCTGCACCGGCGACTACATCCGCCACCAGAACAACGCGGCGGTCCTCTCGGCCATCACGTCCAGCAGCGCGGCGCTCGACAAGGGCGACGCCACCTGGATCGTCCGCAGGGGACTCGCCGACAGCTCCTGCTACTCGTTCGAGTCACGGAACTATCCGGGCGACTTCCTGCGGCACTACAACTACCAGCTCTACCGCCAACCCATGGTCGGGACAACGCAGTTCAGACAGGACGCCACGTTCTGTGCCTCGACCGGCAAGAGCGGCACGGGCACCTCGTTCGCGTCGTACAACTACCCGACCAGATATCTCCGGCACTACAACTACAACGTCTACATCGCGAGCGACGGCGGCTCCAACGCCTTCGACAGCGCCACCTCGTGGACGGACGACGTGAGCTGGGCCGTCACGGCTCCCTGGGCGCCGTAGACCCAGAAGCAGTCACGACGGATGGCGTCAACTCCACTGCCTCCACCGGGAGTTCGGCGGTGACCGTGAAGCCGCCGCGTGGTGACGGGCCGGCCCGCAAGGAGCCGCCCGCCACCGCGAGGCGTTCCGTCAGGCCCTTCAGACCGGTCCCGCCGATGCCCTCGGCGGGGCCGGTCGCAGGGGAGCCCCCGTCCCCGGGACCGTCGTCCGCGATCGTCAGGCGGACGCGGTCCAGGACCCCGTCGAACGTGATCTCGCACCGGGTCGCGCCGCTGTGCCGTACGACATTGGTGACCGCCTCGCGGACCACCCAGCCCAGCAGGGCCTCGTTCTGTGGGGTCAGGAGTGGGCCTGATCGGCGGACGACCGGGTCGATGTCGGCGGCGGACAGGGCGGAGCGGGCGCGGTCCAGCTCGGTGGCGAGGCTGCCCTCGCGGTAACCGGTGACCGCCTCGCGGATCTCGGTGAGCGCCTGCCGGCCCACGGCCTCGATGTCGGTGATCTGGCCGAGCGCGGCCTCCATGTCGCGGGGTGCGAGGCGCCGGGCCGCCTCCGACTTCACGACGATCACCGAGAGGGTGTGCCCGAGCAGGTCGTGCAGATCGCGGGAGAACCGCATCCGCTCCTTCTCGACCGCGCGGCGGGCCAACTCCTCGCGGGCGGCGCGCAGTTCGCGTACGGCCTCGGAGAGGGAGAGGATCGCCGCGGTCACCATCGTCGACAGGAACGTGCCGTAGGCGATGTTGATGGCGTCCGTGCCCGCTCGGATGCCGGAGACGGCACCCGCCAGCGCGGCCAGCGCGATGCCGGTCTTGCCGAGCCACGGGCCGCGCAGTACGGCGCCGGTGGCGAGGCCGAGCAGCGGGAAGAAGTACAGCCAGCTGCCGCCGTAGCCCGCGGCCAGGCCGCAGGTGATCACGCACATCACGCCGAGCGCCACCCGGGTCGAGACCGACTCGCGCTTGTCCTTCACGAAGGCGCGGAACACGACGTAGATGTAGAGGGAGTTGAAGGCGAGCAGGCCCAGGCCGCCGATCCAGGGGTTGGCGGTCTTGCCCTGGAGGAGGTTGGAGAAGGAGCCCATTCCCATCAGCAGCCACGGCAGCAGCGCGAAGCCGGTGGGCGGCGGTCCGGGCTGGTCGGGCATCTTCGCGCCGGTCCTGCGGGCCTCCTTCTGGGCGGCCTTGAACCGCTCCATGTCGGCCTTCCAGTCGGCCCGCGCCGCCCGCCAGGCGCGTACCTGGCAGGTGATCCCTCGCATCCAGGACATCTCTCTCGCTCCCCCGGTCACACGGTCCGCCCGGTCCGGCGGTACGCCAGCACAGCGTACGAACCGAACGCGAGCAGCCAAGCGGTCAGCACCACGATCGCGGCGAGTGCCGGGGCGTGCCCGTCGGCGACGGAGGTGCCGAGCTCGGCGAAGCGGTTGGTCGGGGTGTAGTGGGAGACCGCGCGCAGCCAGCCGGGGAAGAGGCTGATCGGGAACCACAGGCCGCCGATCACCGCGAGCCCCAGGTTGCAGGCCATGTTGGCGACGCCGGTGGTCTGGGAGGTGAGCCCGTAGCCGTTGCCGAGACCGAGCAGGGTGAAGGGGATCGAGCCGAGCCACAGCAGCAGCGCGATCGCCGCCCACTGCCAGGCGTCCAGCCGTACGCCGTTCACCAGACCGCCCGCCGCGAGCACCGCGACGATCGCGGGCAGCACGGTCACCGAACCGGTCAGCGCCCGGCCGAGCACGACCTGGCGCGGGGTCATCGGCGTCACCCGCAACTGCCGCAGCCAGCCGATCGCCCGGTCCTCGGCGACCCCGCCACCGGTGTTGAGCGCGGAGCCGACCGCGCCGTAGGCGGCCATGCCGACCATCGCCGTGGCCTTGTAGCCGCTGTCGTCACCGCCGAGGTTCGTGAACAGCAGGTACATCATCACGGGCATCGCGATACCGCCGATCACGAAGCCGATGTCGCGCAGGGTCCGGCGTACTTCGAGGCGCAGGTAGTCGAGCATCACACCGTCTCCAATTCGTGTGTCGTCAGGGCCAGGAACGCGTCGTCCAGGGACGCCGGCGTGACCTCCAGGCCGCGGATCGCGTTGCGCGCGGCGAGGGCGATCACGGTCGCGTCCGAGTCGTCGGTGCGCAACAGGGCGCGGTCGCCGCGGACTTCGAGGGACCGTACGCCGGGCAGCAGGGCCAGGTCGTCGGTGGCGCGGCCGGCCAGGTCGAAGGAGACGAGACTGCCGCCGGCCGCCCGCTTGAGCTGTTCGCCGGTGCCGTCCGCGACGATCCGGCCGCGGTCGATGACGACGATCCGGTCGGCGTGCGCGTCCGCCTCCTCCAGATAGTGCGTGGAGAACAGCACGGTGTGCCCGCGCCGGGCGAAGGCCCGCATCGACTGCCAGAACGCGTGCCGCGCCTCCACGTCCAGCGCCGCGGTCGGCTCGTCGAGCACGATCAGCGACGGGTTCCCGGCCAGCGCTACGGCGAACCGCACGCGCTGTGTCTGCCCGCCCGACAGCCGGTCCACCCGCCGCCCGGCCAGCTCACCGATACCGGCCAGCTCCAGGGCCTGCGCGACGGGCATCGGCTTCGGATAACGCCGGGCGACGAAGGCGACCAGCTCGCCGACGGTGACCCGGGGCACCGCCCGGGCCTCCTGGAGCATCGCCCCGACCAGGCCGTTCCGTACGGCCGACTCCGGGGCGGCGCCGAAGAGTTCGACCGTGCCGGCGTCGGGCGCGTTCAGCCCGAGCAGCAGGGAGATCGTCGTCGACTTGCCCGCGCCGTTGCGGCCGAGCAGCGCGACCGTCTCGCCGCGCCCGATCTCCAGGTCCACACCGTCCACGGCACGCACCGCGCCGAAGGACTTGACCGCCCCCGCGAAGGACACGGCCCGCTCTGTCCGGCCCGCGGTCCCGCTTGCGGCCCGGCCCGCGGTCCCGCTTGCCGATCGCTCCGCCGCCTCGTCTGCCGTCCGGCCCGCGGTCCTGCTCGCCGATCGCCCCGCCGCCTGGCCCGCGGTCCCGCTCGCC
>NZ_JBXVPZ010000544.1:0-6001 GCF_057961495.1 Streptomyces sp. P5F9
CCAACGCGACCAGCGTGACCCCGAGCCGCCCCGCGATCTCCCTGACCAGCGGATACGTCAACGGCTCGACCCCGACCCGCCCGCCCGGCCGGACGAGGGAGGCGAGGGTCGCGGCGATGGCCTGCCGGGCGTTGCCGCTGAAGAGGACGCGGTCGGGGGCGGGACGCCAGGCGGGCGTGGCCAGCAGATCGGCCGTGGCCTCGCGAGCCGCCGCCGTGCCGGTGGCCGGGGCCGGGCGCAGCGCTTCGGTCAGCACGTCCGGGCGCAGCAGCGGCGCGAGCGCCGGGGCCAGCAACTCCGACTGGCCGGGCGCGGAAGGGTAGTTGAGCTCCAGGTTCACCGGGGCGGTGGTCGCCGCCTCGACGATCGCCCGCCCGTACGGCCCCGCCGCCGCGGCCCGCACGAAGGTGCCGCGGCCGACCTCCCCCACCACCAGTCCCCGGCGCACGAGTTCGGCGTAGACGCGCCCCGCCGTGGAACCCGCGATCCCGTGCCGACGGGCGAACGCCCTTTGCGGGGACAGCCGTTGGCCCGGACGCAGCCGTCCGGAGGCGATGTCGTCCGCGATGCGGTCGGCGATCCGCCGGTAGTCGCCCACGGAGCCACCCCTCTCTACGTCTCTCGTCACGGCGCATTGCACCGAGAGCAAAGATTTTATTGCACCGAGGAGTTGGGCGGATCTAGGGTCGATCGCATGCCACCCCTTACTTCCCCTTATCTCCCCCTTGTCCTCATCCATGGCCACCCCTTCGACCACACGATGTGGACCCCGCAGATCGAGGCGTTCTCCCCCGGACGCAGGGTCATCGCGCCCGACCTGCGCGGCTACGGCGGCTCCCCCTCGACCCCCGGTGTCACCGACTTCTCGGACTTCGCCACCGACATCGGGGCCCTGCTGGACGAGTTGAAGGTCGAGACGTTCGTGCTGGCCGGGCTGTCGATGGGCGGGCAGATCGCGATGGACTGCTACGGCCGGTTCGGCGAGCGCGTCCGGGGTCTGGTCCTCGCCGACACCTTCCCGTCGGCGGACACCCCGGAGGCCGCCCGCATCCGGAACGCGACGGCCGACCGCCTCCTCCGCGAGGGGATGCGCGGTTACGCCGACGAGGTGCTGGAGCGGATGGTGGCGCCGTCCGCGGACCCGCGGGTCAAGGCGCACGTCCACCGCATGATGACGGCCACCGACCCCGGGTCCGCCGCGGCCGCCCTGCGCGCCCGCGCCCAACGCCCCGACTACCGCGACCTGTTGACCCGGGTCACGGTCCCGGCCCTGGTGGCCGTGGGCGCCGACGACACCTACACCCCCGTCTCCGACGCGGAGGCGATGCACGCGGCGCTCCCCGACTCCACGCTTCGGGTGATCGAGGGCGCGGCCCATCTGCCGAATCTCGAACGCCCGAAGGAGTTCAACGAGATGCTGGGGGAGTTCCTGGCACACGTGGGATAACCCTGGAACACGTGGATGATCCCGGAACACGTGGGATGATTCGGGCATCTGCGTCCACCGGCGGAAGGTAACCCCTTGGGCACCGCGACCACCGAGTGGACCGCCGCCGACTTCGTGCCCGAACGCCATCGCGCGCGCCGCTTCTGGCGATGGTGCGCCGGGCTGCTGTTCACGGGCGTGAGCGTGGTCGTAGGTTGCCGCACGGCCGACACGGACGCCATCACTCCCGTCCCCCAACTCCTCGCGTTCTTCCCCTGGTTGCTCGCCCCGACCGGCGTCGGACTGCTCCTCTCCCTCTTCACCCGCTGGCGGCTCGGACTGGTGTGGGGCGTCGCGCTGCTGGGCCTGCTGGCGTGGTTCATCGAGCCGTACGGGAAGAGCGGAGACCCGAGCGGTCCCGCGATCGCCGAGTTCCGGGTGCTGACCTCGAACGTCGAGTTCGGGCGGGGGACCGGTTCGCTGGTGCCGGTGATTCGGCGGGAGCGGCCGGACGTGGTGTTCGTGGAGGAGTGCGAGTACACCTGCCAGGCCACGCTGCGGCGGGACTTCGGCACCGAGTTCCCGTACCGGCAGGCGGTGGCGGCGGCCGGTTCGCACGGTTCGGTCATCCTGAGCCGCTTCCCGCTCAAGGGCACGAAGGGCGTCGCCGGCACGATGGGCATGCCGGGCGCGGTGGCCGACGTAGCCGGTCATTCCGTACGGCTCCAACTGGCGCACCCCATGCCCCCGTTGCCGAACCAGGTCGCCCTGTGGCGCCGAGAACTGGGCAGGCTCCGCACCTTCGCGGCCACGGACCCCGCCACCCCCACGATCCTGGCCGGTGACTTCAACTCCTCCCAGGACCATGCCGCATTCCGCCGCATCCTGGACACCGGCCTGCGCGACGCGGCCCGCATGGCCGGGCACCCGCGCACCGCCAGCTGGCCGGAGCGGTTCACCCCCACTTTCGGCACGCAGATCGACCACGTGCTGCTGTCCGGGGACTTCTCCGCGAACAGCGCCCGTTTCCTCGACATCGCCGACACCGACCACCGCGCGCTGCTGGTCGACATCACACTCCACCAGCACGAATAGCGCGGGCGCGATCCTTTCTCCGCGGGACGCGACGCCCATAATGGGCGCATGCCCCGCGAGTTCCCCATCGGCCTCACACCCCCCGACTGGCTGGTGAGGAACCTCCAACCGCAGCAGGCCCCCCTCAACCGGCCGGCCATCGCCCGCGCCGCCATCGCGATGGCCCTCCCCTTCACCATCGGCCTGGCCGTCGGACAGCCCGCCTACGGCGCCCTCGCCTCCATGGGCGCCCTCTCCGGCGTCATCGGCGACACCGCCGACGCGTACCGCATGCGCATCCTCAACATCGCGATCCCCCAGCTCTTCGGCGCGATCGGCGTCACGCTCGGCTCCGCGGTCTACGGCCACGGCTGGTACGCGGTCGCCGCGCTCACCGGCATCGCGCTCGTCTCCGGGATGATCTCGACGATCGGCGCGGTGGCCTCCGTATCGGGCCTGCTCCTGCTCCTCAACTCGGTGATCGGCGCGGGACTTCCGCTCCCCGGCGCGTGGTGGCAGGCCCCCGCCCTGATGTCCGGCGGTGGCCTCCTGGTCCTCCTCCTGGCCCTGCTGGCCTGGCCGTTGCGTTCCGGAATCCCGGAGCGATCGGCGGTGGCGAACACCTACCGCACCGTCGGCGACCTCCTCGCCACCTGCGGCGACGACCCGACGGCGGCGTACGACGCGGCCCGCAGGGCGGTCACCCAGTCCCTGAACCAGTCGTACGACCTGGTCCTCGCCCGCCGGGCCCGCCACCACGGCCGCAGCCCCGAACTGACCCGCCTGCTGGCCCAGTTGAACGCCATCACACCGGTGGTGGAGGCGGCCCCCGCGGTCCACCAGTCCGGCCGGCCCCTCCCGCCCCAGATCCGCGAGACGGTCCGCCACCTCGCCCAGGCCGTGGAAACCGGCTACACGGGCCCGATAGGCCTCGACCTCCCCGCCCCCACCGGCGAGACGACCCGCGCGATCGACCACGCCCTGCGCCACGCGGCCGAGGTCGTCACGGCCCCGGACGTGGACCCGAGGGGCATCGACGACCGCCTGGGCCGCCCGGCGGCGCTCCGCATCCGCACGGCGAGGGCGGCGCGCAACGTCCTGCTGTCGTCCGGCTCCTGGCGCTACGGCCTGCGCCTGGCGGTCTGCATCGGCCTCGCGCAGGTCCTGGTATCCACGGTCCCGGTCCCCCGCTCGTACTGGGTGGCCCTGACCATCACCTTCGTCATGAAGCCCGACTTCGGCTCGGTCTTCTCCCGGGCACTGCTGCGCGCGCTCGGCACGGTGGCGGGACTGGTGATCGCGGCGGCGGTGCTGTCGGTGGTGCCGCGGGGCTGGTGGGACGTCCTGGTCCTGCTCCTCCTGGCCCCGCTGATCCCGGCCCTGACCCCACGCGGCTACGGCTACCAGACGATGGCGATCACCCCGGTGATCCTGCTCCTCTCCGACGTCCTGAACCACCAGGGCACGGCGCTGCTGCTCCCTCGCCTGGTGGACTCCCTGATCGGCTGCGGGATCGCGCTGGTCGCGGGCTACCTCCTCTGGCCGGAGAGCTGGCACACGCGGGTGGGGGACCGGTTGGCGGAGGCGGTGGCGGACACGGCGAGGTATGTGGAGTCGGCGTTCGGCACCTCGGACGCAGGCACAGGCAATGGCACTGGCACGGGAACTGGCACGGGAACTGTCGCCGCCGGTACGGAGGTGGACCCGGCCGCCCGCGCCCGTATGCGCCGCCGCCTCTACCGCGACCTGTCCGTCATCCGTACGGAGTTCCAGCGCGCCCTGACCGAACCCCCGCCCACCGGCCGCCTCGCCGCCGGCTGGCTCCCGCTCGTCGTGGCCGTGGAACGGATCGTCGACGCGACGACGGCGGCCAGGGTACGGGTGAAACACGGAGCACCACCCCCGTCACCGGCCGAGGTGACCCAAGTGGCACTCCAGCTGCGGGAGTTGTCGGAGGGCGTACGCGAGTCGGAGGTGCTGGTGGAGGTCCGTACGGATCTGACCGGCCCGGCGGAGAGCGTGCTGGAGCCGTTGCGGCAGGAAGTGGCGGCGGCACGGGCGATCGCGTCGCCGCACCGAGGCACAAACGGGCAGGTGAACGGGTGAGCGAAGTGGTGGCTGAAACAGGGGGTGTTGACGAGACGCGTCTCATGCGCCTTGCCCATGCCTAAGATCGCCGTCCGGGGCCGCTAACCTTACGTGTCCGTCCTGGCCAGGGATTGACGGCTTCAACTCACGCGAAGGGTTGCGCACATGGGCATTCTCACTCTCCTGCGGAATGCATTCGGCAGGTCACGCAAGGAGCGTGCCGCCGGAGCAGAGGGTGCGGAACGCACTCCTTCCCAAGAGCAGCCGACCACGGTGACTGTGGAAGCATCGGACGCGAAGGTCCCGTCCCCCTCCACAGAACCCGACCTCACCTCGACGCCGAAGCCGTCACCCGCGGCAACGGTCCCGGAACCCCGCCCGTCCTCCGCGTTGGAGGACGACGACGAGCACGAGCTCGTGGCGCTGGCCTTCGACAACGTGTCCGTCCCGAAGCCGACGACGTCGACGGAAGGGGCGGAAGGTACCGGGGCTGCGGCCGAGCGGGAGCCGGTGGCGGTGCCGGTGCCGGAGACGGAGGCTGTCGCCGAGCCGGTGACCGAGGTGACTGCAGAGCCGACTGCCGAGGTGGTTGCCGAGCCGGCTACCGAGGTGACTGCTGAGCCGGTGACCGAGGTCGTGGTCGAGCCGGCTGCTGAGGCTGTCGCGGAGCTGGTGACCGAGGCTGCCGTGGAGCCGACGACTGAGGTTGTTGCCGAGCCGGTTGTCGACGCGGAGCCGGTTGTCGAGGCGAAGGCCGAGGCAGAGTCTGAGCCTGCCGCTGAGGTGGCGCCTGCCGCCGAGGCGGAGCCGGTCGCGGAAGTCGAGCCGGTTGTCGAGGCTGAGGCGGAAGTCGCCCCTGCGGCTGAAGTGGCGCCGGAGGCGGAGGCCGAGCCGGTCGTCGAGCCCGAGGTAGAAGCCGAGCCTGCCGCTGACGTGACCCCGGAAGCGGAAGCTGAGCCCGTCGCGGAGACCGAGACCGAGGCCGAGCCCGAGGTGGCGCCGATCGTCGATGTCACGCCGGAACCGGAAGCCGAGGCTGTCGTAGACACCGCCCCCGAACCCGCCGCGGAACCGGTGGCAGAACCCGTCGCGGCAGACGCAGACGCGGAGGCAGCCGTGCCCACCCCTCTGGCCGGGGCCGCCGACGGCGAGTCCGCCCCACAGGGGCCACCCGCACTCGACGACGAGAGCGTCACGGGCGGTGCGGGTGGGGAAACTATTGGGGCCGAGGGCGTAGCCGAGGCCGTAGGGAGTGACTCCGCCGCCGCCGCTCTCGCCAAGGCCGGCCTCACCGGTACCCGAGCGAAGCTCTACCTCGTCCTGGACCGCTCCGCGAGCATGCGCCCGTACTACAAGGACGGTTCCGCCCAGGCCCTCGCCGCCCAGACCCTCGCCCTGGCGACCCACCTGGAC
>NZ_JBXVPZ010000545.1:0-5996 GCF_057961495.1 Streptomyces sp. P5F9
CCCCCGTTCCTCCCCTCACGCGTGGCTGCGCGTGGGAGCCGAACTCGGCGATCGGCTGGTCGCCCTCTCCGGCCGCCCAGACCTCCTCGTCACCTGCCGCCCCGGCACGCGCAGCGGAGCACCGGCCGCGTTCTTCCCCACTCTGGGCGAGGTCGAGTTCGACGCCGGCCTGTTCGCCCCGCTGAAGCCCCACGAGATCCATCCGCGGATCGTGGGCGACGAGGAGCGGTATCCCGCCGCCTGGGGAGTGTTCGTCCACGAGGCCGCGCACGCGGCCCACTCCGTCTGGACGAAGCCTGCCGGAGCGGACCCCCGTGTCGTCGAGGCCGCGCTCCTGCTGGAGGAGAGCCGTGTCGAAGGCGCACACCTGAACCGGCGGCCCACGGACCGCACGTACCTGCGCACCAGTGCCAAAACCCTGGTCATGCCCGACATCGCCCACCCCACCCTCCAGGGCATCGAGCACGCCGCCGCCGTGGCGGCCCTGGTCCTCGGCCGCCGTGACGTCGGCATCCTGGACGCCGGCGAGACCCGGGCCGTCGCCGATCTGTGCGAAAAGGTGCTGGGCGCAAACCTGCTGGCCACCCTCACCCGCATCTGGACCGCAGCCCACCAGTGCGCCGACCACGACGCCACGACCATGCTCGCGCACGCGAAAGAATGGTGCGACGCTCTGGACACCGCGGCCCCCGCCCTGCCCGTGCCGGAGAACCTCACCGATCTGCTGTCCGGCGCCGTTAGGGTCGTCATGGACAGCACGGCAGCCACCGACGCCGCCGACCTCGCGGCACAGGCCGCAGCGACCAACGCCATGGCCGCGCAGTCCAAGGCGCAGGCTCAGGACCGCGCCCAGCGGGCCGGCCAGCGACGCAAAGCCGCCGCCACCGCCAAGTCGGTCTTCAACGCCCGTGGCACCACCGTCACCCCCGACGGCACACCGGCGCCCTACAGCAGCCCGGTCACCGGCACCCGCAGGCCCACCGCCGCCGAGCAGAGTGCCGCCTGCGCGCCCGTCGCGTCCGCTGCCTGGATCGTGGCACGCGCAGCAGCCCTGACCGACCCCGACTCCCTTACCGCCACCATCGCCTATGACCTGCACCTGACCGCATTGACCCGACCCACCCACCGAGCACCAGAGCGCGTGACGACGTTCGATGCCAACGGCGGCCACCACAACCTCGGCGCCGCCATCGACGCACTCGACCACGGCCTCGAACTCAGCCGCCCCGGCGCCGGCCGCCTCCTCGTGATCGTCACCGACGCCCGGTACGCCAGCGACGAAACCGCTCAAGCCGTCACCCGCGTCAAGCAGCTCACGACCGCCGGCTGCGCCGTACTCCAGCTCACCCTCACCGCCCAGTCCCGCCACTTGCCGGGGACCACCTTGCTGCACCTGCCCCAGCGCTCCCGTCGCCATCGCCACGGCGGCCACAGACGCCATCCGCAGGACACGCTGAGACGACGCAGAAGGCGGAAGCGTCCCCCGAGACCACCGCCAAGCACTCCGGACCACCTCCGTCCGCCGCGTGAATCGCGCATCTGATGCACGACCCTCCGCAACGACGCAGGCCACCACCCCAACCGCCAACGAAAGGCACTCGATTTGAAGCCCCAGACAAGCAGCCCGACCTCGAACGTAACGCCCATCAAACGGAATTCCCCGGGGGTCCGTAAGACCTGGACCGTCGTCCACCGATGTGGACACGAAGTCCCGCATGATCTTTCCGACCGTCCCGCCGACCGGCGCGCCTCATTCGCCCGCTGGCTGGAGGAGCGCGACTGCTCTGCCTGCTGGAAGGCCGCTCGCGACGAGGACGGCGCCGGCAAGGAGGAGTGGCTGGCCGCCAAGCGCGCCGAGGAGCAGCAGGCCGCCGCCGAGTGGGCCGAGCAGTTCGACATGCCGCCGCTCGAAGGACCCGAGAAGGCCCTCGCCTGGGCCGAACACTCCCGCCACCAGCTCGTCAGCGCCGCGTACAGCGCGCTGGTGACCGAGGGCAGCTGGGACGAGGCCGACTGGACGGTCCTGGAGGACACGATCCGCACCCTCACCCGCGCCGGGTGGTGGCTCGATCAGCGTGCCGCCGAGGGCACTGACCTGCCCGAACTCCTCGACGCCGCCACCTGTGACGACGCCGGAACCGAGAACCCGTTCCGCTAGACGCGGGTTCTTATACCCGACGATCCCCGGTTACCGAAACCGGGGATTCTCCGGAGTCTTGTTCCTCCCACCGCCTCCCCTGCGCCTGCTCGTGGAAGGAACACCCTGCTGTGCCCGACGCCGTCTCCCGTCCACCGCATGCCCCCGGTGACATCGTCACCCCCGAACGGGACATCAATCACCAGCACTTCCGGCCCGGCGACCAGGTCGTCATCCTCAAGGGCACCTCCGGCAGCAATCTGTGGGGGGACACCTACAAGGTCGTCACGCCCTCGTGGCACACGCCGACCGACGAGGACGGGTGGCGGCTGTACGACCCGGACGGCGGCGCGCGTACCTACGTCACCGCTCACCCGCGCTACCTCGTCCACCTCTCCCGCCGCTGCCCGGACTGCCTCATCTACCAGCAGGCGCTGCGCATGTATCTCCTCCCGCGCCTGGCCGGCGCCGAAGGGGACGTCGACTGCGGCTGGTACTCGCTCACCCCTCTTAACCAGGTGGTGCACGTCGCCGACGCCCGAGGAGGGCGATGACCCGCACCGTCGGCCCGGAGCGCACCGCGGCGATGGCACGCGCGGAGACGATCGCCATCGAGACGGTCGCCGGGACCCAGTGGCCGGTGCGTCTGGCCGAGGACCTGCGTGATCTGGACGCGACATGGCAGGAGTCGGCCGAGGTGTGCACCGACGTCGCCTGGCAGGCCCGCACCGCCGGGAACAGTGCACTGGTGCTGCTCGCCCCCGGCGACGTCACCGACCCCGGGCCCGGACCGGGCCCGGTCGTCTCGCGGACGTACCAGCACCTCTATCTCAGCGCCCTGCGCTACGACTTCCGGTGCCGCTCCATCGAATCCCTGCTGAACCAGGTGCCGTTGAGCGTGCTGAACGCGGACCCGTACAGCTGGGCGCTGTACGCCTTCGCGCGCCTGGGCCAGTCCCGCTCGGACGGTCTGGCCGTGATGGAGCAGGTCCTCGCCACCGCGGCGGATCATCCCAAGACGCTGCACGTCCTGCTGCACGGGGTGTGGCTGGGCGGCCTGCTTCCCGGCCGCGCGGACACGCTCCTCGCCCTCGTGGACCGGCTGCCCGACGGCGGCGACGGTGATCCGATCGCGCAGTTCCGCAAGGCGTCGGCGCTGCGCGCTCTGGGCCGCTATCCCCAGGCTCACGCCGCCGTCGAGCGCGCCCTGGAACTCCTGCCCCCGGGCCATCCGGCCATCCACGCCGACCTGGTACGCGAACACACCCTGATCACCGCCTCATACGACCTGGCCCAACTCGCCCATCAGCGCCGGAAGCCCACCCCGCAATGATCATCCGTATCCATCCACGCCACTTCACGCCCGCCGAGCCGCTCACCGAGGCCCTCGGCCGGCCGGTCAGCAACCACGAGGGGCTGACCGCATACACCGTGGTCGCCCACTGGCCGGGGCTGGACCACAGCACGCCCGACGACGAGCAGAAGACCTGGACGTCCGCCGAGTGGGCCGAGCACCTGGACGCCCCCAGCTGGCAGCACCCCGACGCGGCCAGTGGGCAGGACGACGTCCGCTCCATCTGGCACGCGGAGGTGCGCCTGCACCCCAGCGACCGCGACCTCACCGGCCCCGAGTGGTCTGAAATCGCCCACCGGATCCTCCGCATCGTGGGCATCCACCGGCCGGGGGACGACCGCGGCTGCCGCTGGATCGCCGTCCAGGCGCAGCCCGGCCGTCTCGACCTGCTCGCCAACCTCATCCGGCCGGACGGCACATGGACCACGCAGCACCGTCGAATGTCTCCGGTCCTGGCGGCCGAGTGCCGGCGCATCGAGACCGAGCTGGACCTCCGCTCTCCCCAGGGCGGCGGCCCGATTCCCGAGCAGACCGCCCGGTTCGCGCAACGTGCCGCCGTACCGGCCAACGGTGCCTCGCCCGGCTCTGTGGACGCCGTCACCCAACTCGCCGGACTGCTGCAGCAGCTCGCCGCCGAGAACACCGGTCCGCTCGCGACCGTGCGCGGCCTCGTCGAGCACACGGCCCACCGTCTCGACCGTCTTCCGCACGCCTACGGGCCGGCCGCCGGACACCAACTGGAGCTGATCGCCCGCCGCTTGCACGGCATTCAGCAGGACCTCGACGCCACCGCCCGCGCCCTGCCCACCGCCGCGCGACCCGTACCGCTTTCGACCCGGATGGCCACCAGCCCCGTCATCGCCACTGCCGCGCCCGCCTCGGGCAACCAGCAGCGCTGATCCCCACCTCCCGTTCCTTTTGAGGAGACCATGCACGACTCCGCCCCCGACACCACTTTCGGCTCGTTCGCTGCCGTCCTCGCCGGCGAACTACCCGGCGCCTGGACCAGCACGTATCACCCGAACCGCGGCGGCACGACCGACCACGATTCCCTCACCGACCGTGTGTGGGACATGAACGACGTCGCCGACGCCCTGGCCAGGCGCACCGTGGACCACTACGCCGTGCTGACCCGCGACGACGGCACCCGGCTGTTCATCGCAGACCGGCCGGGTCCCGGCGAGGGATACCTGATCGCCGCCATGGCCCCCGCCGACGCACCAGCCGAGGCGTTCCGCGGTGTCCGCGAGCCCGACGGCATCGCGGTGGCCGCCGATCCGTTCAGCGCCGCCGAGGACATCCACTACGACCTGCTGCCCCTGTACGACAAGGCCCTCGCCCAGGTCCGCACCAACGCCGTCCGCATCGCGGCGTCTTCGGCCGCCGAACCGGAGCACGTGGTCATGACTTGGTCCGGCGGCACGCTCGTCGTCGAGCGGCCGGACCGTGAAGACATCACGGGGGTCCTGACCGAGCACGGCTTCGCCCTCGACACCGAACGCGACGCCTTCGTCCTGTCCGGGGACGACTCCGCACGCCAGGCCGCGTCCGTACGAGCCGCCGGCCACCGGCTGTCCGAACTCGGCGTCGGCGTGGTCCTGCGTAATCCGCCCGCCCGGCCAGCCCTCGGCACCGCCGCGGCAATGCCTCCGCCTCCGCCGATCACGGCCCCGCACCGCAGCCACTGGCCCCATCCCCGAACGGGAGCACGACGTACGTGGGAAACCGCGCCGACGACGAAGGCACCGACGTCGAGATCTACATCAGACCGCTGACCGACACGGTCCACGCCGACACACCCACCGGTGCGCCCGAGGAACTCCTCGCCCTGCTCGACCAGCTCGGCTTCGAACGCAACACCCTCAGGCCCGCGGGCTCCTCGGGCCCGACCTATGTGTGGCACGAGGCTCCCGCACGCCTCACCGAGGCCGAGAAAAGGAAGCTCGCCACCAGCGCCGTTCCCTCCCTGCTCGTGGCCGGGTACCTGGTCAACATCACCGACGCCGTCTGGGACGCCGCCGCCTATCAGGAGGCTGCGCTGGCAGCACGCCGCCAGCGCAGCGCCGCAGCCGCTCCGGACACGTCGACCGCCTCCGCTGTCCACCCCGGCGGCAGTGCGGCAACACCGCGTCGGCGGTGAACCACGCTCGAATGGCAGCCCGCTCGTGAGCCTGGCGGACGAGGCCGGGGCCGGCGTTTTGTCACCGTGACGGCACGAGCTACGTCGACACCCGCACCGGCGCCCTGGAACAGCTACTGGTCCTGCTCAACGGCCTCGGCCTCGAACACCACGACCACGGCGGCGAGATCTGGCATCAAGTCCCCGACCCAATGAACGAGATCGCCACGAAGGACATGGCCGCCCGGACTGTGTTGCTGCTGACCAGCCACGGCGACCAAGTCCCCATCGGCATAAGCCTGTTCAGCGGCGCCGCCTACCACACGGCCCTCGCCGCATCCCCAGCACGCTGGCCACCCCCCGCGCCCACGACGTCTGCCCCACAC
>NZ_JBXVPZ010000546.1:0-5993 GCF_057961495.1 Streptomyces sp. P5F9
CCACCCCACAGGCTCCCCGCACCACCCAACGCGGGGTCGTACCACGCCGCACCCTTCAGGAAAGGCACTTTTCGTGCGTAACACCGCAAAGCTCACCACCGCCGTCCTCGCCGCCGGAGCGCTCACCTTCGCGCTCTCCGCCTGCGGCTCGGACAAGGGCTCCTCCTCGGCCTCCGACTACAGCGGACCGCTGGTCGTCGCCGCGAGCCCCACCCCGCACGCCGAGATCCTCGACTACGTCAAGGACCACCTGGCGAAGAAGGCCGGACTCGACCTGGAGGTCAAGGAGTTCACCGACTACGTCACGCCGAACACGGCGACGGAGGACGGCTCGGTGGGCGCCAACTACTTCCAGAACCAGCCGTACCTCGACGACTTCAACAAGAAGAACGGCACCCACATCGTGCCCGTCGTCACGGTCCACCTGGAGCCGCTCGGCCTCTACTCCCACAAGGTCAAGAGCGCCGACGCCCTCAAGAGCGGCGCGACGGTCGCCGTCCCGAACGACAGCGTCAACGAGGCCCGCGCCCTCAAGCTGCTCGCGGCGAACGGCCTGATCACCCTCAAGTCCGGTGTGGGCAACGAGGCGACCCCCTCGGACATCACCAAGAACCCGAAGAAGCTCAAGTTCAAGGAGCTGGAGGCGGCCCAGACCCCGCGCTCCCTGGACGACGTCGACGCGGCCGTCATCAACGGCAACTACGCGATCTCCTCAGGCCTGAAGCCCGCCAAGGACGCCATCGTCCTGGAGTCCGCGACGAACAACCCGTACGGCAACTTCCTCGCCGTGAAGAAGGGCAACGAAAAGGACCCGCGCGTCAAGAAGCTCGCGAAGCTGCTCACTTCGCCCGAGGTGAAGAAGTTCATCGAGGACAAGTACGCCGGCTCCGTCATCCCGTCCTTCTGATCCGAACCGGGGGATCACCATGCGCAAGAGCATCGCCGTCACGGCGGCCGGACTCGCCGTGACCTTCTTCGGCCTCACGGCCTGCGGTTCGGGCTCCGGCTCCGGCAAGAGCGGTGGCGAGGCCGACGGCACTCTCGTCGTCGGCGCCACCGCCGTGCCGGCCGGCGAGGTCCTGACGTACATCAAGGACAACCTGGCCGAGAAGGCCGGACTGAAGCTGGAGATCAGGGAGTTCACGGACTACGTCCTGCCGAACACCGCGCTCCAGGAGGGCTCGCTGGACGCGAACCTCTACCAGAACCAGCCCTTCCTGGACGAGTTCAACAAGTCCAAGGGCACCGACCTGGTCTCGGTCGTCAAGGCGTATCTGCCGCCGATGGGCATGTACTCCAAGAAGATCCAGGACATCGCGAAGCTCGCCGACGGAGCCACCGTCGCCGTGCCGAACGAGACCACCAACGAGGGACGCGCCCTCAAACTCCTCGCCGCCAAGGGGCTGATCACGCTCAAGAAGGGCGCGGGCACGGACGCGTCCCCCGCGGACGTCACGGCCAACCCGAAGCACCTGAAGTTCAAGGAGCTGGACCCGGCCCAACTTCCGCGCTCGCTCGACGACCTGGACGTGGCCGTCATCAACAACAACTACGCCCAGGACGCGGGCCTCAGCCCCGCCAAGGACGCGATCCTCCTGGAGTCGGCGAAGGACAACCCCTACGCCAACCTCCTGGCCGTCAAACGCGGCAACGAGGACGACCCCCGCGTCGAGAAGCTCGCGAAGCTTCTCGTCTCCTCCGACGTGAAGAAGTTCATAGCGGAGAAGTACAAGGGCTCTGTCCTGCCGGTCACTTCCGGCTGACGGGGGCGTATACGGCGTATCGCCACGCACGGGGTCCACGCCCTCACCATGAGTGGACCCCGTGGTGCGGTTCCCCGCTTTCATGCTGCATGCTGGGCAGTTCAGGTAGGCCCGGAACATTTTCCGAAGGTTACGGAGCGGCGCATGACGAGCACCTTCCCCAACATCTCCATCAGCACGGAGCGGTTGGTGCTCCGGCCCCTCGACGAGGACGACGTGCCCGCCCTGACCGAGATGATGAACGACGAACAGGTCGGGTCCTGGACCGACGTCCCCCAGCCCTACACCGAGGGCCAGGCCCGCCGTTGGATCACCGAGTACGCGCCCACCGAACGCGCTTCGGGCCGCGGCCTCGACCTCGCCGTCACCGAGTTCCTCACCCAACGGCTCGTCGGCATCGTCCAGTTGACCAAGACCAACTGGCACGTCAGGTCCACCGAGCTGTCGTACATCATCGCGCCCTGGGCCCGCGGCGAGGGCTACGCCTCCGAAGCGGCGCTCGCCACCGCCCAATGGCTGTTCGGGGACCAGAAGTTGGAGCGCATCGAACTGCGCACCGCCGCCGACAACACGGCCTCCCAGCAGGTGGCCCAGAAGATCGGCTGCATCAGCGAAGGCGTCCTGCGCAACGCGTGCATAGCGCATGTCCACGGCGACGACGGCACCTGGAGCGACGTCCGTACCGACTTCATCGTGTGGAGCCTCCTCCCGGAGGACCTGGAGGGCACGGCCGAACAGCTCGAAGACGTCGACGGTTTCACGTCACTCGCCGACTGGAACTGAATCCGGCGGGTACGGCACAGGGAACACCGCCCAGCCGCACCAGGTACCCTCACGGTGCCCGCGTAGGGCCGCTTTCCCCGACGACCTGCGAATTACCCCTGGAGACTGACGACGATGGCCGACCGCGTCACGGTGATCGGCTGGGACGGCTCTCCGCTGACCGCCGCGGCACGCTCCGCCCTCGCCGCCGCCACCCTGGTGGCGGGCGCGCCCCACCATCTCGCGCTCCCCGAGGTACCACCGCGCGCCGAGCGCATCCGCCTCGGCAGCGTCGCCCTCGCCGCCCGCCGCATCGCCGGCCACCGCGGCACCGCGGTCGTGTTCGCCGACGGGGACCCCGGCTTCTTCGGAGTCGTACGGACCCTGCGCGTACCGGAGTTCGGCCTGGAGGTGGAGGTCATCCCCGCGGTCTCCTCCGTGGCCGCCGCCTTCGCCCGCGCGGGCATGCCCTGGGACGACGCACAGGTGGTCGTCGCACACAGGCGCACCCTGCGACGCGCGGTGAACGTGTGCCGGGCCCACACAAAAGTCGCCGTCCTCACCTCACCGGGCGCCGGACCCGCCGAACTCGGTCTCCTCATGGAGGGCGTCCACCGCACCT
Source organism: Streptomyces sp. P5F9 (assembly GCF_057961495.1). NCBI lineage: Bacteria > Bacillati > Actinomycetota > Actinomycetes > Kitasatosporales > Streptomycetaceae > Streptomyces > Streptomyces sp. P5F9. The sequence continues at coordinate 3,148 of NZ_JBXVPZ010000546.1, forward strand.
TCGTCATCTGCGAGGAACTGGGCACCGAGCACGAGCAGGTCACCGTCCTCACCTCCGACAAGGCCGCCGACCGCACCTGGCGCGACCCCAACGTCGTCATCGTCATGGGCGGCCCGGTCGGCCCGACCGTCACCGGAACCACCGCCGAGGGCTGGATCGCCGGCCGCGACCCGTCCGCGGTCGCCCGCGGCTGGACCCTGCCCGCCGAGGCCTACGGCGGCGAGCTCGGCGAAGGCGAGACGGATCTGCTCCGGGCCGCCCAACTCGCCCGCCTCGGCCCCCGCGTAGGAGACCTCGTGTGGGACATCGGCTGCGGCAGCGGAGCCTTCGCCATCGAGGCGGCCCGCGCCGGAGCCGCCGTCATCGCCGTCGACCGCGACAGCCAGGCCTGTACCCGCACCGACTCCGCCGCCCGCAGCTTCGGCGTGCACCTCCAGATCGTCCAGGGCGACGCCCCGCACATCCTGGAGAACCTCCCCGAACCCGACGTGGTCCGGGTCGGCGGCGGGGGAGTGGCCGTCGTCTCCGCGGTCGCCGACCGGCGCCCGCAGCGCATCGTGGCGCACGCCTCCACCCGCGACGAGGCCGAACTCGTCGGCCGCGACCTCACGGAGCACGGCTACCACGTGGAGTGCGCCCTCCTCCAGTCCGTCGAACTCGACACCAGGGCCTGGACGGAGACGGAACGGAGCGTCGCGTTCCTGCTCAGCGGCCTCCTTCCGGAGCGCGTTTCCTGACCCCTCGTACCGTCCCCGTGATCCTGTTGTCGTACCGCGCGCGGTAGGCTGGCGGACTGTTGTACCGCATCGGGTGACCCGGCACTTCGTTCGTCAATGTCCGGAAAACCCGCCCGTTTTGGGGTGAGTGTGGTACGGCGGAACCGGAGGACGCGCAACGTGGCGCAGTCCACAGCGGGCCGTCGCGGATCAAGCTGTCGCGACGGCCGAACGCCCGCGACAATGCCAGTTGATGGCTTTGTCGTCTAAATGGCTTTGTCGCCTTTTGACGTCGGGTCGTTCGTGCCGCTGGACAGGCACGCTCGTTCTCCACTGCGGGGCGGTCGGTGCGCCGTTCCCGGAGAGCGGGTCGTAGAAGCACTAACCGATGGGCGAGGGGTACGCGCATGACCGACACCGGCCAGATCCCGGCCGAGGGGATGCCGGAGAACGCAGGCATGGTGGAACAGCCAGGCGTTCCCGCGCACGGCGCGTACACCTACCTCTCCGAGACCACCGCCGAGGACGAAGACCTGCTGCTCCTCCCGGGCGCCCAGGGCGCCTGGGGCAACGAGGTCCCGCCTCCCGCCCCCGAGCCCGTCGTGGAGACGGTCCACGCGCCGGCCCCGCACGAGGTCGCCGCGCAGGAGCCGGGTGCGCAGGAGGCCGCCGCGTACGAGGCTCCTGTGCACGAACCGGGGCAGCACGAGGCCGCTGCGCACGAGGCCGCTGCGCACGAGCCCGCACAGCACGAGCCCGCACAGCACGAGCCCGCTCCGCATGAGCCGGGTCCGCACGAGACGGCCGGCCGTGACAGCGGTTCCGTCGATCTGGGGGGCGTCCGGCTGCCCGCACCGCCGCCGCCCGCGCCGGTCCCGCCGCGCCGACCGCTGCACCTCGGCCCGCCCCTCCCCGACACCTCCGCGAGCCCGGTCCGCTCCCTCGCCGACCGCGGTCCCGCAGGGGCGCCGGTACGGCACGCGGGCCCGCCGACGACCGGCCCCGAGTACTTCGACGCACCCCAACTCCGCGACCTGCCCCCGCAGGGCGCGGCTCCCTGGGGCGCCCAGGCTCCGGTGAGCGCGGGGGTGCCGACAGCGGAAACGGTTGTTCCGGTTGGCAAACCGGACGGCGCGCTCGCCGGTGAGCCCGTCGGCGGGGGGATCGCCATGGCCCTGGACGCCGGGGTTGTCGTACCGGAGCCGGAGCCGGAACCGGGCCCGGCCATGGCCGCGGGTGCGAGCACCGGCAAGGACGCCGACCTGGCGCAGGCTCCCCACGCGGGCGGGGCGTGGCAGGGGCACGAGCAGTCGTTCAACGGTGAGCCCGCGGCCGCTTTCGCCCACGTGAGCACGGAGAGCTCCGGGCGCGTCGGTGTCGGTGTCGCCGAGGTGGGCCAACTGCCCGAGGCCGCCGAGGAGTTGGCTGCAGGGCAGGCCCAGGCGCAGGACCATGCGCAGGCCCAGGTACAGGACCATGCGCAGGCCCCGGTGCAGGCGCAGGTGGAGGTGCCGGGTTCCGATGCGGGGTTCGTGCCTGTTGGCGACGGGCACGGTGGTGACGCCGGGTACGTGCCGGAGGGCGAGGGTGCCTTCGAGGCCGTGCCGGTTCCCGGGGACGCGTTTGTCGTGGCTGCCGGGCAGGAGGTGGAGCAGGCCGTTGCTTCGGTTCCCGTGCCGGGTGCGGATGTTGTCCCGCCGGAGCCAGAGGCCGTGCCGGTTCCCGAGGAGGCTTTCGCTTCCGAGGGCGAGGCGTTGCCGGAGGCCGTTGGCGCGCCGGGAGCCGGAGAGGACTACGACGCCGGGTTCGCCGCCGCCGACGAGCACGGTACTGAGGCCGAGTCGGTCCACGGCGCCGAGCAGGTTGCCCAGCCCCTCTTCGCTCAGGGCCCCGAAGACGTACTCGCGCAAGATGCCCTCCCCCAGCCGGTGTTGGCTCATGACGTCGTACAGGAGCCCGAAGCCGTAGCCGTGCCGGAGCCGGTCCAGGCAGAGGACGTCGTGTACGCCCCCGCCCGCGACCAGGTTCTCGAAACCCCTCCGGCCCCCGAGAACACCCCTGTCGACGAGACCGCGGTCATCCAGGAAGCCGAGCGGACTCCGGCCGTTTTCCCGGGAGTCGAGACACCGC